>CAYGNZ010000349.1:0-4297 GCA_964351345.1 uncultured Bdellovibrionales bacterium
GAGAAAGCTGCTTCTTGCCCAAGGCTTGGAGTTATCAATTGAGAGCGAACAAGGAAGCGGAAGTTGTTTCTCTTTTCAACTTCCTCTCGACCTCAACAATGAATAACAAGAAACTATCGAGTGCGTCAGATTTGGGCTAAGAGGTTCTATCGGCCGCGCTCGTCAGAGGCAAACTCAGGATGTCGAGGACCATAGAGCAAGCCGTTTGAGATGGAGCGGTATAGGGAATAGTTTGCAGTCTGCGCAAGTTCTCGCATTTGGGTGAGGTTGTTTGCTCCGAGTGCTTGGGTAATCGCAGCTGAGACGAGCATTCCCACAAGATCGTCACGTCCTCGGCTCGATGACCGCACTTGGTTTACCTCATGCTGCCAAAGGGTATCCCCGCTTTTCACATCGACGAGTCTGGCCAAGACGTGGACAACGGTGTTTGATTGTAGCACTTGATACTTTTGCCCCCAATCCTCAATTTCAAGGTAGAGCACTGCGTCTGCTCCAAAGATCTCATCGATCTTCTTTAGGGAAACACTATTCATCTCACCCGGTGTGGGTAGACCATTGTCTTTCATGAAAGCATCGACCACGCCGACGGGGAAAACGTAGTAGCCCATTTCAGCCAGGGGTTGGGAAACGGTGGAGAGATAAATATAAGGAGCTTCGACCTCGACTGAGTTATTACGTGGTGGAATAACCAAGATAGATTGCGGTAGCTTTTCTCGGTAGAGACCATACTCGGCTGGCGCTACACACCCGCTGCTTAGTGCCCAGAGTGCGAGTGCAACACAAATTAAAAGAGCCCTATGTTTTTGCCGCATGTTATTTCAGTTGGTTATTCTTCTTCAGCAGTCTATCGATAAATACGCTTGATTCAGGGTACAGCTCTTTTTCCCGCAAAAAGGACGCTCTTGCCTGTGCGCTATCTCCTTGAGCTAAGTAGAGCGAGCCTAAATGCGCGTGAACTCCAGGAGGCACTCGGTATCCTTCCGCTTCTGAGCGTTGAATCTCAGCGGAGAGTTCAATTGCTTGTTGATCGGGTTGGGCTGCGCCTGGCTCGATAAAACTCTGATACAGCATTGGCTCGTAGATACCCCAGCGGTATAAATTAGGGGTGCTGCTGCAAGCAACAAGGCTACTTAAGAGAAGAGTAATCGAAGCGAATATGCGAAAAGCTGGTTGCATTATTGTGCAGAAGGTCTCCAGCTCCCTTGCTCAACTGAGCGGACAAGATTGTTTACCGCTTCGGTAATCGCAAGGTTAAGCACCTTAGCGTTAAGCGTCGAGTCATATGCTGCAGTACCACCAAAACCGACTATCTCACGGTTACTGAGCTGATATTCACCTGCTCCCTGCACTGAGTGAATAATCTCAGAAGTCTTCACGTCGACGACATTTAAGGCGACTTTCGCATAGGCAATTTGTTGTTTGCCTGCTCCTAAAATTCCAAAAAGTTGTCGGTCCCCAATTGTCTTCCGACCAAACTCGGTTACATCTCCAGTGAGAGCAATTTGAGCCCCGAGAATTTTCTGAGCATCACCGCGAAATTTTGCTTCCTTACTGAGTGCCTCCATGTTCTGGCGATCCACAACTGAGAATCGATTACTCATTTGAAGATGAGTCTTGAGAATAGTTTTTGCCTGATTGCCGAGACGATCCGGTCCCTCGGCAAAGGCACCTTGTAAATAGGTTGAGCGATTCTGGAATGAACCCACTGCGACACTATACTTTGGCCCTCGGTAGGTCGTGCCAGCGCTGGCAACTGTTTCGGGTTGAATACTACGATGAGATTCGGTCGCACACGCTAAGAGACTCAGCAGCAGAAGACTAGAACCAAGTAACTTCAATAATCGCTTTTTCACGGTATCTTCCTTTCGGGGCAATCGTTGCATACTTTGAATTAGACGAATGAGACTGGAAATACTTTGCCATGATTAAGGCCGGAAGACGAGTTTAAATCTCAATGAATCCTTGACGTTGAGTATGCAGAGTCTCGCTTGCAGTCACACGCTGTTTTTCCCCAATGCAACATTAGGCTATAAGCGCGGTTCACGGTTTTTCTCAGCCCACATGGATTGACGAGGAGGTTAGGATGGCAAAACAACATCGTTTGGCCTGTGTATTGGTTTTGCTTGTAGCTGCTGGTGTTCATTGCTCTGTCGAAGCGCAGGAGACGAGCGGAGCTCTCGGTACGAAAGCAAACTCTGAAGTGCTCACTGTTGCGAACAGTTCGCTGGGACGAATCGATTACGATAAAGAACTTCGTCTTACTTTGATGCATGTCAAACGCTATCGCAGCATGGCGACGCTCTACTTCGAACTTGAGGTGCCGAGGAACTATCCCTTGGGAGGATTTGATCCTCATCTACGATTGATTGAGGGATTTGGCGGCGCTTGGTTGTTACGCGGAGCTGAGGTGGTTGGTTGGGAGGAACTGCCGTTTGGAAAGCGAAAGGCGATCGTCTCTCTCAAAGTGTACCAAATTCATCCCTCCGCAACGACGCTGGAACAACTCAGTGTGCGGCTCGAAGCAAAGAAGCGAGGAAGGGGTCGAAGTTACCAATTCGCAGAATTCTACTTCGAAACTTTGTCTCTCGAGGTAAGGAAGGTTCGTTAACATATTGCGTCATGGCTACTGCGTAGCCATGACGCTCTCTCTCTGTTCCTCGTAATCATGAGCGTTCTCCGCTTTACTCAATACTACGCTTGAGATAGGAGGAGAACATGAGGAGTCAGAACCCAGAACTAGACCAGCTCTCTGAATCTGCCAGGAGATTGCTAAAAGAGCTTGGCTGGCCCAAGCGATTTCCACCAGAATTTCAAGCCGCGCGTCTAATCGAGACACATATTTCTGTCGTATTAGTCGGCGCGCAGAGAGTCCTAAAATTGCGGAAGTCTCTGCAGTTCCCATTCATCGATAACTCCACCCTGGCACGACGCTGGGAAAATGCCTGTGACGAGGTCAAACTTAACCGACGATTTAGTCAAGGTATCTATCTCGGCGTTCTTCCGATCCAACAAGGAGCAGCCGGTATAGACCTTGCGCTACTTGATCCAGAACCGAATGAATTCGCAGATCATGCCGAAACTGCTGAACCGGCGGTGCTGATGGAGAGAGTGCCGGAGAAGCAGTTTCTCACGAGCATTCTCGAAGCTGATCTAGACGCGGCCACGGAAATGATTACACGTGTGGCCAAGAGACTTGCGCAGTTTCATCGTCAGCAGCGTGAGCAAAGAACGGGAAAGATCGACGAAGAAGAAGCGTATCAGAGAATCAAACAGCAAGCCTTGGATAATTTTGACGCCTTCAAACAGCATGCACTACCACATACACCATTATCAGAATGGTGTTTCAAGCGGGCAGAGAGATACACAGAAGAATTTCTGAACGCCGCAAAAGACGATTTTCAATCTCGAATCTTAGAAGGATTTGTTATCGATGCTCACGGGGATTTGCGTGCAGAGCATACGGTTTGCACTCAGCAGGAAATCTCATTTATCGATTGCCTGGAATTTAACAAGAGTCTGAGAACAATAGATGTCTTGAGCGATCTTGCGTTTCTGCAAACTGATTTACTGTTCCGCGGTTACCCTCAAGTAGCGAATCAATTAGTCGTCTCTTATTTTGAGTGCTTTCCGGATGCAGAGCAAAGGCACTTGCTACGGTTCTATCAGGTGTATCGATTACTTGTTCGAGCAAAGGTTGCTCTACTCTCGAGTGAGCAGAAATCTGGAGACAAGAGCAGTGGTGGTGCGCTTAACCCTGACATTCAGCGTTACTTCTCGCTTGCGGCAAGGCACAGCGTGGGGATGGCAGAGAAAACGCTGTTGCTGTTTTGTGGAAGAATGGGAGTGGGGAAATCGTATCTGGCTGAGCGATTTGCAGAAAGGACTGCGCTCCCACTCCTACAAACTGATGCAATTCGTCCGCAGAGAGAGAGTCGAGAGACTGAAAAAGGGCCAGAGGAGTACGGCGCGGGGCGTTACACAGAGCAATCCCGTGACGCGGTGTATCACAGAATGTTTCAACAGGCAGAAAATGCGCTACAAACGAACACCTCAGTTCTCCTCGATGCTTCCTTTTCAAAGCGCCTCTGGAGAGCACAGGCCCAAAAGCTTGCCGAAGAAAACCACGCTCGGTTCTTCGTCGTTCACTGCACGGTTGATGAACAGCTACAGCGCCAGAGAGTTCGGGTCAGAGAGAACGAGTCTTCGATTTCTGAAGGTAGAGAGGAGTTGATTAGGCAGCAAGCCCGAGAGTTTGAAATTCCGGAGCAGGGAGTGGAACCAGGAGTGATAGAAGTTG
>CAYGNZ010000350.1:0-4280 GCA_964351345.1 uncultured Bdellovibrionales bacterium
AGTCGAGATGATGCCCTGATTCGGATGGCCTGTAACCGCTTTCGCTTTCCTCCTCAAGCGTATCAAAATTTGAGAGAAGAATTTGACCCCAGCTTCTCCAAATCCGTCTCACGCGCCCCCGACAACCAATTTGAACGCTCGGTGAGTGAATCATGTTTAAACGCTCTTGCTTTCTTGGGTTGTACGGCAACGAGTAGTATCTCGGAAATCAAGAAAAGCTATCGCCAACTTGCCCGGCTGTACCACCCGGATATGCATGCGGAGCAAGATTCCAGGCTGGAACTTGGACGAGAACTTCGGGACGGCTTTCTCTCATTGCAGAACGCATACGAGCTAGTGAAAAAGGAATTCAGTTTTGACTAGTGAAAACGCCCGCGCCAGGTATACTGCTCCCACTTTAAAGTACGGCCTTTTTTAAAACCTTCCGTTGAGCAGTATACTTGTTTTCCGCTAGCGCTCGGCAATACTCATCCTTTTTTCTCTCGGCCGAAGGCCGAAATTTATAATGTGATGAGTATATAGCTAGGGTACTGGGTTTAATGCAACCAGCTCTGAGACTCAGCAGCGGTGTGCGTGTCACGAATATAGTGTCGACGAGGACTGGTGACCTTAACCGTCCCATCAAGTCGAGGGGAGGTCATTTCTCGCTGCTTTCGGATGTGATTGATGAAAGAGAACTGTGGCTTGGCACTGTTTTCGACTTTCTTTTCATGTGCTTTCGACTTGGCGCACTGTGAGACCTCTCGACAAGGCTCAGCGATAGTGAGGTCGTAGTAAGCAACAAAAGGAGCGGCAATGACGTGGAAGAATCGGCTAATCATAGGTTTTAGTCCTCGGGAGAAGGTTAAATAATTAATTCCCTTAGGAAAAACCTATGTAAGTGCCAGCTCTACTGAAGAAGCTCTGCCCTGCCTAGTTTAATAAGGATTCGGGCCAAATATTCTTTGCCGTGCAAAACAGCGATTTGTTATCTCTGCTAACGGCGACGAGCTGTTACTGGACTTATGCGCTCCGCAGCAAAAGTGTTGTCTAAAAAAACAAACTTTTTGCTGATTTGAGTAAAAAAGCTACGAGTTCAAAAGCTTACTGAGCAATTTTTCGCTCGCAAACAAGCGCCAATACTTGTATTGCAAGTTAGATGAAGAGAGTAGCTTGCATGAGTGATTTAATCAAGATTTTTCCGGGCGGTGCAAAATGAAGACCAAAAGAGTAAGTAAACGTAGGAATTTAAGTAATATTCTTCGTGTTTTCGGCCTTCTAACAGCAGCAAGCCTCTGTGCTAGCTCCGCCGGGGCAGAAGAGCTCACTTTTGACGAAAATTCTCGAGCCGCTCTTGGTGTCTACCAAGGGGGTAATTATCAGGTCGTATCCGAATTCGCTGCTACAGAGTCACGCCCTTGCGGTTCAGCAGAAGACATTCCGGTGCCTGGGAATTATTTCGCAACGGATCCAGGTAAAATCGCGGTTTGGAATCCTAGCTTTGGGGTGTGGAAAGTCTGCGGAACATCTGCCGAGTTAAATCGACCCTGGGGAGTGCAAGGCGACATTCCTGCACCGGGGGACTTCGATGGCAATGGCTTTACTGATTACACGGTGTTTCGACCTTCCACGGGCCAGTGGTTTATTCTATTCAATCCCGGCGGTCTTGTTGGGGGAACGGTTTCGGTAGTTGATTTTGGTCAACTAGGAGACAGTCCAGTTCCTGCTGATTACGACGGAGATGGGAAAAGTGATTTCGCAGTCGTGCGCCAGGATGACGTCTCGGGTGGAATGGCCTGGTTTATCAAAACGGCAGCAGGTGTGGAGTCGAGCGTACAGTTTGGTCTCCTTGGAGACCAGGCTATTGCTGCAGATTTTGATGGTGACGGAATAGCCAATATCGCCGTGTACCGTGAGAATGAGGGAGCCTGGTATATCCGTTTGGCGAATGCTGAAGTTGAGCGACGAGCCTTTGGCTTGCCAGGAGATATCCCTTCTCCTGCCGATATCGATAATGACGGAAAGGCGGATCTTATTGTCTATCGCCCAAGTGCGGCGAGCTTTTTCCTCTCGCCGAGCACAAATCCGTCTTCAGTGTCGGTGAGCACCGTGGGTGCTATCGGTGCAAAAGTTGCAAACCATTCCCGTGTTGCCACCACCGACCGATCGGCGGTGGGAGATGTAAATGGGGACCGCGCGACGGATTTACTTGTGGTGAGACCAAATACGGGCTCACGCCTTCAATTCTTTACCGCCTCAGTCAATGGGTCAGCCCAAGCCAACCCCTTGGTCGAATTAGGTTCCAGCGGAGATTTGGTAGCGCTTGGTGATTATGATGGCGATGGAAAGAGTGATCCCGCAGTCGCCGGTGTCTCTGGTGATTTTCTAGTATGGCGCCTTCTTCTCTCTGCTTCTCAAGCAGGGGGTCGGCGAGAGCTTGCGGTAACCTATGGTTTAAATACCGATGAGATTGTTCCAGCCGATTATGACGGCGATGGGAAAACCGACCTCGCGGTAGTTCGAGTCTTGGCGGATAACGCAAAACTTTGGCTCCCCAATAGCTCAGGCGGCACACCCCTCCCGCCCGTCTCCTGGGGCTTTGGTACGGACCGTCACCTCAGTGCAGATGTCGATGGAGACGGACGCAGTGACTACGTCGTGATACGCGAACAATCAGGCCAGCTACTTTGGTTGATTCGAACGGCAACGGGAGTTGCGCTCGCACCTCGACTTTACGGTTTCAGCACTGATCAAGAAGTTATTGGGGATTTCGATGGCGACGGCCGAGCTGAAATTGGTGTGGTTCGCGAAGTCAATGGTTTCAAGCTTGTGCTTATTGAGGGCATGGAGCCATTTGTCTGGGGTCTTGCAGGAGATACCTCATTGTTTGGCAATTACTCAGGCCGACAACCGCTTGATGCTGCCGTGTGGAGGCTGATTAACGGCCAAGGGTTCTTTTTTATTCGTGGACTGGGTGCTCTTAGCTTACCGTTTGGTGTCGAGGGAGATATTCCCTTTGATGCTCGCAGGTCATTTTCTTCGGACGATGAAAGTGGGGATGACTCAGGGACAGACGATCAGCCCGATACGACCTCTGGTGGCAAACGGCTTACTTGTGGTGCCGGAGAAAGTAATGTGGCCAATCAATCAGGAGGTTTCGTCTGGAAACCCGTGTCGGAGGGAGACGGTAATTTAGTTGTGTTGTTTTCCTCGGGTCGCAGCGGAGAGATTAAACGTGCAGCACTTGTGGATCGTCAAACTGGTGGAGATGTCGTGATTGAAACCTTACGCTATGTAGGAGACACCAATGGTGGCCGTCCGACGTTTCGTGCTTCGCGTCGAGGGAGTAGTTATCCTTCCAACCTAATCCTCGTACGACAGGGACTGGATGATTCCGTGCACTGCATTACCGTACCTTCACCGGGAAGCCGCTACGATTAAGAGATACGGAGCGGTGGTATGCGCATGTGCGGCATGCAGCGCGTAAAAAACGCTGAATACTTTGCGAAGAATCGGCTTCTATTCCGTCTACTAAATTAAAGAAGTTTCTCAATACGCTTGATTGGAGTGAATGAAAATGAAAAAACTAATCCTGTTTTTTATTAGTGCGTGTATTTTTTGGAATTTGGAGTCGGCAATGGCGGAGAACCTAGTGGTAACTATCGAAACTACGAAAGGAACAATTAAAGCTGAGTTATATGGTGATAAAGTGCCTATTACCGTGGCGAATTTTGTAAACCTTGCACAGCGTGGATTCTACGATGGAATTACCTTCCACCGAGTTATTCCTGACTTCATGATTCAAACTGGCGACCCACTGGGCAATGGCACTGGCGGTCCCGGATATAAATTCGCCGACGAAATCGATCGTTCATTAAAGCATGACCAAGCCGGGATTCTCTCTATGGCCAACGCGGGTCCGAATACCAATGGTAGTCAGTTCTTCATTACGCACAAAGAGACACCATGGCTCGATGGAAAACACGCGGTTTTCGGCAAGGTGCTCGAAGGGCAAAATGTCGTCGATGCAATTGAGCAAGGCGATAAAATGACTTCGGTAACTATTTCCGGGGACACGAGCGCAGTGTTGGAGAAAGCGAGTGCTGAACTTTCTTCTTGGAATGAAGTGCTTGAGAAAAAGTTCCCTAAAAAAGAAGCGCAGGGCTAAGGCGGGATTTATATTGAGCAGGGAGTCTCATGGATGAGACTCCCTGCGTTGAAACGCCATGCGACATTCCAGGCTCATCGGTTTGCTTTCTTTTGTCGCATTGCTTCTACTCCTGTTCTCTCCTCAGCGGTTA
>CAYGNZ010000351.1:0-412 GCA_964351345.1 uncultured Bdellovibrionales bacterium
CTCTTTTCAACCGCGCAAAACTCCACGCTCGCACCGGCGCCCTACTCCTTCCAGTATTACCCACCGCCTACCTCGAAAAAATGCGAATTAACATGCTCAGTGGCAGCGACAAGAAAAGCGTTTTCGACTATGTCGTCCAACAAGGCATTGTGCATCATTACTATCAAAGTGAGCCCAAGGAGCAGATGATTAGGAGTCGTCGAGATTTCTGGTCGGCCACTGCAGGTCTAGAATGGCACAAACAACGACAAGGCAAATTACCCCAGAAGAGTCTGACGCTGATGTACCGCTATCTCGGTCAGGTGCTGCAACATTCTCAGACGCCGAGCACACTTATCGAGGTCGGCTGCGGAAATGGCGAGCTGCTACTCCACCTCGCAAAACGCTACGGGAAGTTTAGGAATATAATCGG
>CAYGNZ010000351.1:433-4277 GCA_964351345.1 uncultured Bdellovibrionales bacterium
CCTCTCGAGTGGAGTTTGTCTGCGCGGAAGCTCTCAGTGAGCTACAAGGTAGGAAAATCGAATCGCCAGTGCTCATCACGCATGGCACTTTGGAATATTTTTGCCCTGCGGAGCTTAAGATTTTTTTTGAGAATGTTGCAGCAATAGCACCACGTGCGTGCTTCATTATTTGCGAGCCGATCGCTTCGGACTTGAAAGCGGCAGTGTCCTCCCAACCACGTGGGCATCTAGCGTATAGCCATCCGTATGGTGCAATGCTTACAGCAACGGGCTATACTGTTGCAGCTTGCGAATTCGTCGAATCAGCAAACAGAGAGCCTTCTACAGTAATGAATATACTGCTCGCATATGGTCCAGAGGGAATGCCGTTGACGAATTCTCGGCTTGTGCAGGTAGTAGGAAATTGAGGTCAGGAATCTAGGAAGAGATAGAGAATATGCATACTTCATTCGCAACGTTTTTAGAGTCACCTCGTCTCCTTTCTCCGTACATCATCGCTGAAATCGGCGTGAACCATGAGGGGAACCTCCCCTTGGCGAAAAAACTCATCGAGTTGGCAAAAGAAGGAGGTGCTCATGCAGCAAAGTTTCAAACGTATAAAGCAGATCGCATTGCCTCAAAGCACAGCCCTGCCTACTGGGATCTCGCAAGCGAGTCCACCGAGAGTCAGTTTGAACTGTTCAAGAAATATGACGCCTTTGGGGAGAAAGAATACAGAGAACTTGCCGCACATTGCGAGAAAGTCGGTATTGAATTCGTCTCAACTCCTTTTGACAAGGATGCGGTAGAGTTTCTCGATCCCTTGATGCCGTTTTTTAAGATCGCCTCGGCAGATATCACCAACAAGCCGCTGCTTCGTCAAATCGCAAGCAAAGGCAAACCCGTTATTCTGTCAACAGGAGCCGCAACGCTTGAAGAGATAGATAGCGCCGTACAACTCTTGAAGGAGAATAACTGCACACACCTCTCACTTCTCCACTGCGTGCTGAACTATCCCACACCTGATGAGAACGCGAATCTCCGGATGATACAAAATCTAAGCAATCGCTATCCGAGTAATCTCATCGGCTACTCCGATCACACCGTCCCAACAGCGGAGATGACCACTCTTATTGCCTCCGTGCTTCTTGGCGCTCGAGTTATCGAAAAGCATTTCACTCACGACAAATCTCTCCCCGGTAATGACCACTATCACGCCATGGACGTGAACGATTTGGAGAATTTTTGCACGCGTTGCGCCAAACTCGAAACCCTCTGCGGTGCAGGTGATAAGTCAACCTTAGAAAAAGAAGAAAGTGCTCGACAGCATGCGAGAAGAAGTATCGTTGCTGATACACAGATACAAGAAGGAGAAGTAATTCTTGAGTCAATGATTACCTACAAACGCCCTGGAACGGGTATCCCCGTTGCCGACTGGGATAGAGTTGTGGGTAGTACGGCAAATTGCACCATTGAACATGACCAAGTCTTTCAATGGTCAATGATCAAAGAGTGATGAGTTCTCAGAAAAGCGTCGGCGTTTTTATACAAGCTCGAATGGGCTCAACTCGCTTGCCCGGGAAGTGCATGAAACCACTGCTCGGAAAAATGACCATTGATTGGGTCTTGGACGGTGTTCTTGCAAGCGCCAAGAAAAGCGGCATTGTGGTCTGTATTCCCGACCGAGACATCGACCTGCCGCTTGCCGAACATTGTCAGTCTCGCTCCATTGACGTATTCCGTGGAAGTGAGGCCGATGTGCTCGGCCGATACGCCGAAGCAAGCCAGGAGCATCCCTACGATCACATCCTACGTGTCACTGCTGATTGCCCTCTAGTCTCAGGTGCACAACTTGACGCCCTGATTGACTACTACTTCGCTTCAACACTTGACTACGCGAGCAATCATATCCCCACCGAGCAGAACCTGTACCCTGACGGTTTTGGTGGTGAGCTGTTTTCTCGACAAACACTTTTAGAAATTGCGGCTGAGGCGAGCGATCCTCGTCATCGCGAGCACGTTACGCTCTACCTTCGAGACCACCCGCAACGATACACTCTTGGCGGCCCGCTTGCTGCAAAAGAAATTCAGTACCCCCGCGTGAAGCTCGACATCGACACCACTGAGGATTTTGATCGCATGGAACGATTGCTCTCAGCGTTTCCGAACGCAGCGCAGAGTCGCCCAACCGACAAAGAGATTTGCGAAAAATTTGTCGAATTGTTTCTATAACGGTGCGTTCTTGAACGGCAGTCCAAACGTTAGGCAATCTCTATGAGCAATCTAAGCTCCCCCTTGCTGGTCAGCGGAATAATTCGCTCCGGCACCACGCTTCTCTCGCGAATCCTCAACGCGCATCCTGAGATGTCGGTATACGCAGATCCGTACTCAGGCTTCTTCATTGAGCTTAGAAACGAAATCGGGAGGACATTGCTCGGCGAAAGTTTTGATCCAGAGAAACCGCTGAGTCACGGATTCTTCGAACGTGACCTCTCGCTAAAACGCCATTTGAGAGAATGTTCCTTGGACATACCCATCCCTGAGGCTCGCCTTCCGCAGGTGTTAACCCGAGTGCGGTCTTTCGCACTAGAGAATGTCCCGGCATTGGAGAGCGAGCTAGAGTCTCTAAACGCTGATAATTTTCATGCGCTCTTCGAGCAACTCCTTGAAGCACTTAAACGCGTCACGCCCCCGCAACCGCGCAAGGAGACCTTACGTTATATTGGTTTTAAACAAGCATGGGCCGAGGAGCTGTTATCGCCTGCGATACGCTCCTGTGAGAATTTAAAGGTAATTCATATTCTTCGCGATCCGAGGGCAGTCATCGCCTCTAGAAAAAAAGGTGCGCAGTTCTTATCCCATCGCTACCCCATGCTTTTTATTTTGCGACACTGGAGAAAATCTCTCGCCTACGCGCTGTACCTGCGGAACGTATTCCCTGCCCAGTTCTTTTGGATTACCTATGAGGAATTAGTGTCTAATCCCGAGCAGTCGGCAAACTCAATTTGCGAGTTCCTTGACCTTACGTTCGACCACTCGATGCTTGATGTTTCCACCTTTGAGAACAACAACAATCAACCGTGGACTGATAATTCTGCCTACGGCGGCTTTCGTTCTATTTCCGCGGACTCAATGGAGCGATGGCGCGAGCAGCTCTCCCCTGTCGAACTACAGTATATTGAAGACTTCACTCATCTCGAGCTTGAGTTATTAGGACGCCCGCGTGTGACAGAGTTCGCCCTGGAGAGCACAAGCCTACAAGATATAGCGCTCGACACCCCCGACACTCCTTGGATGATTAAGTATGGTGCGGAGGAAGACGAGGCTCAACAGCGCGCTGAGAGAGAGCTACTGCGACTAGAGAAGTTTGCAAGTGCTCAATCAGAATCAGACAGCGTGGATCGAGATTTACTTGAGTCATTGTTTATCGTGCCCCGCTTTCCCACTCTCGCAGCAAAACTTCGCACAAAACGCTAGGAGCGGCGCAGTCGCAGCAGCCGCTGAATGAATTCGCTGAGATCCTCCCGAGCAAGACCGAGAATCTGAGGCAGAAAATACACGAGCGTCCCCACAAGTATCGTGTAAAGCACACCACTGACAAAAAACAAACTCAGAACGTTCGGAACAAATTGCGCCACAAGATACCGACAGAGAGCTGCAACAGCCAAAAGTATTGCAATCACTCCAAGTTGATGCGCAAGAAAACGAGCATAGGACAGTTCTAAGCTACGAGTGTTCACCCACAAGCCAACGTTCACCGTAAAAAATTGCATTAACAACATTTTCGCAGCAAGCCCAAGGGCACCGAGGCCGAAGCCACCAAGGGACTCGGGTGCGAGAAAAAAATAGCTTACGGGAAGACCAA
>CAYGNZ010000352.1:0-4268 GCA_964351345.1 uncultured Bdellovibrionales bacterium
GGAATCAGGTAGCGCTCTTTGTAGAGAGCTTTGTAGAGAAGAGTAGGAACAGAACAGATGGCATTTGAAGACTCAGCAGACGGGACGGCGATTTCTACGATTAACGTGACGCCGTTAGTTGATGTGATGCTGGTGTTGTTGGTGATTTTTATGGTTACCGCGCCTATTTTGCAGCAAGGCGTGGAGCTTGAGCTGCCCAAAGAAACAATTGCGCCGATTTCTGGAGAGGGGGAGCAGCTTGTAGTCAGTATCACGGAGGACGGTAAAGTCTTTATCGGTAAGGGGAACGCGGTTGAAGTTCCAGACCTTGGAGATCGTCTTAAAGCTATTCTTCTCACACGGGAAGATAAGCGAGTGTTTATTCGGGCAGATAGACGGGTTCCTTACGGGGACGTGATGTCTGCCATGGGGAGTATTCGACGCTCGGGTATTGAAAAAGTCGGTTTAATTACGGAACCGAGCTAGGATTTTTTAGGTATGCTCACGCAGAGTAAATTACCCTACGCGATTGGCATCCTTGTCTCGCTGGTGCTGCACTTACTGCTTGCAGTGCTGACCATTCTCATTCTCGAACATAGTGCTGCTACCGCCTCGCGCCCGCCTGAGATTTTCTCCGTTACGCTTGAGGGTGGGGAGAAACTTGGTGGATTTACCCAAGTGCCCAAGGAGGGAGCGGATAAAACCCCGAAGGCATCCGAGGAGCCCCCTGCTGGACCTGCTGAGCCAGAAGAGGCCGCCGAGCCCGAACCCGAGCCGGAACCAGTCGCAAAAGAAGAAAGTAAAACCGAAGTGGCAAAAGCTGCCGCTGAGCCAGAGCCTGAGGTAGAGACGAAGCCTCTCGATAAGCCCTCAGCGATAAAAGATCCAGAGATTAAGAAAAAAGAAGAAGCGGCAAAGAAGAAGGCGGCTGAGGAAGAGAAGAAGAAGCAAGAAGCGAAAAAGAAGGAAGAGGAAGCAGCGAAGAAAAAAGCGGCTGAGGAAAAAAAGCGCAAAGACGAAGCCAAAAAGAAACAAGAAGCTGAAGAAAAGAAAAAGCGCGAAGAAGAAGCAAAGAAAAAAGCCGAAGCAGAGAAGAAGAAGCGCGAGGCTCGAGAGCGAAAGCAGCGTGAGAAACGGCTTCAAGAGACTATCGCGAAGTATCGCACCAAGTCCAAGTATGAAGGCGAGTCAGCCAATGCCGGAGGACAGGGTTTTGGCGCAGCGCGCACCGGTGGCCAAGGTATGGGCGGCGGGGTGCTTGCCAGTGCTGAGAAGATTGCCTACTCTAATTTACTACAACAGCATGTAAAGAGCGGCTGGCGCTGGCTGCCTGGAGCGAAGAAATTAAAAGCCTTGGTCAGCGTGAGAATTCTGCCCAATGGCCAGGTGCAAGATATTCGCATCACCACAAGCTCAGGAAACTCAAAATTCGATGATTCCGTGGTGCGTGCCGTGCGAAAGGCCTCTCCCGTGCCGCCACCGCCAGAGAAGTTCTACAGTGAGTTTAGCTCAGTGCGCTTCTGGTTTGATTCTCACGAGCAGTAAATAACGGCCTTTTCTACCTATCAATCAGCGCTTTAGTTTGGCGCTACTTGCGTCGATACTCTGTATTCAATGCTGTTTGAGTTTGCGTCCACGGAATGAGGGCGCGATGTGTATTTTCATCACAAGGAGTAGTGATGCTTAGTTGTGCAGAGGATGAGTACGACCTCGTCCGCAATCTCGGTAATAGCAAGCTAGTTCGTGCTATGCGGCTTCATCATCGCAGTGACGATCAGCGAGCAAGAGAGATGTTTCTTACCGCGCTTTGTCAAAGCCGGTTGATAGCATTCTCAAACGCGCCAATCCATCCCACCTCAGTTGCTCAACACCGTTCCGGCTTATCAACCTATGGTCGAGGCACCCAGCTCGCGCTGGCGATGCTTACCGATGAGCAGGGGCGTTCAGTCTTGCCGCTTTTCTCATCCACGGAAGCCTATCTCTCTCAGAGTTTTATTCAACTGGAGTATTGCATCGCAATGGATTTCCCCCAGCTCGTTGATATTGCGGTGGCTGCTGGAGCGGTCGGAATGGCGATTGATTTCGGTCTGGCCCATAGTATCGAGCTGCCCTTAGATAGTTTGATTACACTTCTTGCCGCCTTTCGCGTGGAAGGCTTAGTTGAGCAGGAAGCTTGTGTGAGCGTGGAAGGGGGAGGGCGTATGCTGCTCTAGAGCTCTTGCCGTAAACAAGACACCCGCAGCGCGTCGATTACGGACAAATAAAAAAGGCTGCCCCCGCTTTCGCGGAGAGCAGCCTTTAATTAAAGAGAAAAGCCGAGGCTTACTCTTTTCCGACAAGCTCTACGCGTCGGTTCTTAGCCCAAGCAGACTCGTTATGTCCGGGATCTGCTGGTCGCTCTTCACCGAAGCTTACTGTGTCGATGTTGGTAGTAGGAACTCCAAGTGCTCGGAGGTACTCCAACGCTGACTCAGCTCGTCGCTGTCCAAGGCCGAGGTTATACTCGTTCGTGCCACGCTCATCGCAATGACCTTCGAGGATAATCTTGGCGTCAGGATTTGCTTTGATCCACTCAGCATTTGAATTGAGCTTCTCTTTTGCTACCGGAGTAAGCGCATCGCTATCAAAAGCAAAGTAGATGGTCTGTAGGCCTAGGTCACGTCCACTGAGGGGATCATCAACCGCGCCGCCTTTAGACTTACCCATGGAGTCATCATCATCACCCCAACGGTAACCAAGCATCGCCAACACTTGGTGGTTGATTTCCGTGTCATGACCAACAACTTGGAGCTGGTAGTCACCACGAACAATCCACTTTTCGTTGACGAAGTAGTTTGCACCAGCAGTGAGGCCACCTAGTGGGTCCCAATGTCCGTTCTCATGGTCACGCTTGAACCAACGAATACCAGCGATTGCGCCAGTATAGGGGTCTAGCTGACCAGTAGGATCGTCCATGGTGTGCACTGGATTGCCTTTGAGGTGATAGAGCGCACCGAAGTCAGCTCCTGCTGACCAGTCGTCTCCACCTTCAATGTCTGGTGTCGTTTTGAAGCCAGTACCTTGGTAAAACGGCCCAAAGGTGAGTGCGGTCTCTAACGTAAGGTCTTCGCAGGTATCATACCCCTGACGAATGCCATACACTTGACCTGGCTCATCTTCCTCGTCGGCTTCGAAAAACAAAGCTCCGCCACCGATGTAGGTGCTCCAAGGATGTTCAACTTCTGCAAGCGCAATATTTGGCGCTGCAAGAAGTACTGAGAAACTTGTTACTGCAAGAAATCGATTCATTTCAAATCCGTCTATGCTGTTATACTTTTATTAATAACTCTCGCCGCACTACCGAGAACTCGCACTACCTGAAAAGTCTGCTACGCCCCGTGTTACAACCGAGTATTAAAACTGCTCCTTACTAATGCTATTTGCAAGGAAGAAGACTACCTATTTAATACACTTAGGCAAAAATGTCACTAAATTGAACATCGACCTAAGTTCCATCTATCGATGAATTACTTCATTTGCTACGGTTACTTAGCTTTAATTACGCAAATCAGGCCCAAGAGTATATGATTAAAATCACACATTTTCCCGCCCTTCTGCTTAGTCTTTTCGCTCTTTTTTACCCCTTTGCGGCTTCAGCCCAGACCGATATCCGCATCAGTGGGGCTCAGGCCGGCTTTCCGGTTGCCGTGCCCCAGTTATGTAATGCGGGAGAAGGGGCGGAGTATGCAGGAAAGTTACCCGAAATAGTCGGAAGGAACCTACAAATATCCGGTTTGTTCAAGGTACTTAATCCTTCGACCTTCGTGGAGACCCCCGGGAAGTGCGTGGGGCCGGAAGGGGTTGCCTATTCTGACTGGTCGGTGATTGGTGCTGAGGGACTGGTTCGTGGGGAGGTAAAACTCGAAGGGGGCAAGTTACGGGTAAAGCTCTACCTCCATGACGTATTACAGAAGCGTGCGGTAGTTGGTAAACAGTACGTCGCTGACCCAGGCGAGTTTGATAAAATCGCGCACCGTTTTTCCAATGAGATCCTACTCTACTTCACCGGTGAGAAAGGTGTGTTTGGCACCAAGATTGTATTTGTCTCAAGAGTTGGCCGTTTTAAAGAACTATTCTCAATGGATCTTGATGGCTCAAACATTCGGCAGCTCACTCAGGATAAAGGACTTGCGATCTCTCCTTCATGGTCTCCTGATGCTTCGCGACTTGTTTATACCTCCTACCGCACACGCTCTCCGGAGCTCTACATGCTCTCTGAACGAGGTGGTAATCCCCGTCGTATTACCAAG
>CAYGNZ010000353.1:0-4266 GCA_964351345.1 uncultured Bdellovibrionales bacterium
GAGGAAACGACGATTCGGTGTATAACGTCCTGTAACTAATCGTTTTTCTTCTGCGGGCCGAAAACGGTGGTGAAAGAAAATATTGAAGGCACCGGCTCGAATTGGGCAAATTACCCCGCTTCCTGGATTCTGGACCCCGTACCCCCAGTTTGAGACTTCAGGAATTAGTGCTCCGAGAGCAGACGGAAATTCAGTGAAATTTTATTTTTCCCAAAGGGCATACGCTTTTTTTAAACAAATCAACGCCGAGCTTTTCATTTATACTTCTGGCATTGCATGACAAAAAATCTCTCAACATCATCAGCACGCGAAATTCGCTACACGGGATTAGGTAGTGCGGCATCGGCATACTTGATCGCCGCGATTGCCTCGCGTGCTCGAGGAGAGCAAGACAGGCCGCTACCGAGTCTTGTGGTTGTACCCAACGCGAGCATCGGAGAAGCCGTGCTGCAAGATCTCCGCTTCTTGCTACCGAAAGATGTATCCGCAGTTTCGTTTTTTGGTTGGGAAGTGCTCCCATTTGATGCCTTGTCGCCGGCTGTTCCCGTTGCCGCAGAGCGAATTTCAACTCTTGCGGGATTGCTTCGCGAGGAGCCGCAAATCGTAGTGGCAAGCGTGGACGGTTTGCAGAGAGCGATTGCGAGTAAGGAAATATTTCAAGACTACGCGCTGTCACTCACCCTAGGAGAGGAGATAGATCGCACTGCGTTTATTGAGAGTCTTGATCGCTTTGGCTACATCCGTGCCTCACTTGTTGAAGAATGCGGGCAATATGCAGTGCGGGGAGCGATTGTTGATGTGTTTCCTGCAGGCAGCAGCCTTCCGCTTCGAGTGGAGTTATTTGGTGACGCCATAGAATCACTCCGTCTCTTTGATCCAACGAATCAACGCTCGGTAGGACCAAGTGAGAATATCTCCTTGTTACCCGTGCGAGAGTTTTTCTTGCCTCAATCTGTCGAGAGTGCGCTTCCGCTTCTTAAAGAGCGTCTCTCAGAGCTTTCTTTGCCGCAATCTCATGGCATGCGAATCGAAGAAGCACTCCGAAGTGGTAGTACGTATCCCGGCATTGAGCATCTCCAACAAATCTTTCTTCAGACCCCGAGCTATCTCTGGGAGTATTTGCCGAAGGATTCTCCGATTATTATCTGGGATGATGCCGCAGTTGACATGGCCGCAGATGAGTTCTCAACACTGGTTGCGGAACGGGCTGAGCAAGCAGAACAGCTGGGCCAGCTCTTTTCAGATCCGCAGAAAACATTTTTGTCCGCAGACAGTTTTGTCTCGAAGCTTCGAGATCTACGAACTCATGTGTTTAACAGTGTTGAATTTCTTCGCGATTCAGATTTCGAATCAAAATCTACCGACTCGAAGGAGCCTGAAATTAGCGCGGAGAAAAAAACTCTGGGGCGTACTGTGTACTCGAATCTGGGTTTGCAAACAGCCTTGCAAGCCAAGCGACGATCGGAGCGACCTTTTGAGCCACTGGCGGAGGAGATAAAAAAGAGAAGACGCGAGCACCTAGATGTCGCCGTGGTCGTTTCGCAGAAGCAGCGTCTTGCTCGAATGAGAGAACTACTTCTCGGCTACGAACTTGATGTGCTTGAACTCGATGTCTCTTTTGCACAGTGGCGAGAGTATTGCCAGGAGCCAGGATGGCAGCAGAAAATAGTCGTGCTCCCCGGGACGCTCTCCGAGGGATTTCGAGTTCTTGAAGACGGCTTTCACCTTATTTCTGACCGAGAGATTTTTCCAGAAATAAAGGACCGCAAACGTCCTGTCGCAAGGCCCGGCGTGGGGCGTTTTCTCGGTTCTTCCTCACAACTCAAAGACAATGAGCATGTGGTGCATATCGACTACGGTATTGGGATCTACCGTGGTTTAAAAGAAATGCAGATAGAAGGCGCGATTAGCGACTTTCTCGAACTCGAGTATGCGGAGGGTGCGAAACTCTTTGTTCCTGTTGAGAATATTGGCAGGGTGCAAAAATATACTGGCGTTGAGGGGCGTTCGCCGAAGTTAACCAAACTCGGTGGCCAGACCTGGGAAAAGCAGAAGAAAAAGGTTCAGCAAAATGTTGCTGAACTCGCCGGGCAACTACTCCATGTCATCGCGCAGCGAGAAGTTTCTTCGGGATTTTCTTTTGGCCCGCCGGATGCTGAAGATAGAGCATTTGCCGATAGCTTCCCTTTTGAGGAAACACTTGATCAGCAAGCTGCAATTGATGACGTGCTTGCGGATATGCAAAAGCCTCGGCCCATGGATCGCCTCGTTTGCGGGGATGTCGGCTACGGGAAGACCGAAGTTGCACTTCGCGCTGCGTTTAAGGCGGCAAATTCAGGAAAGCAAACTGCAGTACTTGTTCCCACTACCATTCTTGCAGATCAGCACTTTGCCACTTTTTGCGAGCGGTTTGAAGACAGCGCTATTTCTGTCGCCTGCATCAGCAGATTTTATTCCAGTGCGCAGAATAAAGAGACCTTGCAGCAATTAGCCGCAGGTAAGGTTGACATAGTCATCGGCACTCATCGACTTCTCCAAAAGGATGTACAGTTCAAAGACCTTGGTCTGGTCATAGTTGATGAAGAGCACCGCTTTGGTGTTGCTCATAAAGAGCGCCTCAAGCGTTACCGTGCAGAAATCGATGTGTTGACCATGACCGCCACACCCATTCCTCGCACCTTGCAAATGTCCCTCACCGGGATTCGAGAGCTTAGTCTGATTGAAACTCCACCGGTGAATCGCCAGGTAATTCGAACCTACCTTGCTCCCTATGAAGAACGAGTGGTGCGAGAAGCAATTACGAGAGAATTGGGACGAGGCGGTCAGGTGTTCTACATCTACAATCGAGTGCACAATATTAATCTCATCGCAGACGAGTTGAGGGAGATTGTGCCAGAAGCTCGTATTGGTATCGGTCATGGCCAGATGAAAGAGCGTGAGCTTGAAAAAGTAATGCACAGCTTCATTCAGCATGAGCTTGATATTCTCGTGTCCACAACGATTGTTGAAAGTGGTTTGGATATTCCAAATGCAAATACGATAGTGGTGAGAAATGCCGACATGTTTGGTTTGGCCGAGTTGTATCAGTTACGCGGTCGGGTAGGTCGGGGAGCGCGTCGGGCCTATGCCTACCTCTTGGTCTCTGATCCTAAAACCTTAGGGCCTGAGGCCCGAAAGCGGTTACAAGTATTGCAATCCCTTGATGATCTGGGCGTAGGTTTTCGCCTCGCGCTTCAGGATATGGAAATCCGCGGAGCGGGGAATCTACTTGGCAAGGATCAATCAGGGCAGGTCAATACGGTTGGCTATGAACTCTACTCCAGGATTCTTAAAGAGGCCGTCATCCAGCTCAAGCGCAAAAGCGCTCGCCAGCCGCTCAAAGCGGAACTACCGGAGGTCGATCCCGATATGCAGACCGGTTTCCCTGCTCATATTCCCGTGTCCTATATCCCTGATGTGGCAGAACGTCTGCTGCTTTACCAAAAGCTGATTGAACTCACGACTGTGCAGGACGCCGCCGCGGTGAAAGAGGAGGTAGAGGATAGATTCGGTCGAGCACCGGAGGAAGTGCTCATCCTTCTAGAGCTAATGTCTCTACGCGCCTTACTCAAGCGCAGCGCGATTGATAAATTAGTGTACCGAAACAATGAACTGCGATTTTCCTTTCACTCAGAGCTAAAGTTTAAAGCCGAAACCGTGAGAAAAGTGATTGCGGAGCATGGTGGTGCATTGCAGTGCACGCAGAGTGGGCAGTATCGATTGAGTTTACCGAAGGAAGTAGTGAACTCGCCGGAGGATTTGGAGGATGCCTTGGAGGGGGTTTTGGGGGGATTGCTTGGGTCGCGGGTGGGGTAGTCGCAAGCTATCGTCTGTTCCTGTTCCTTAGTCTGTTACTGTGACTGTTACTGTGTCTGTCCCTTGGTCTTGGTCTTGGTCTTGGTCTTGGTCTTAAACTCTCCCTAATTACTCCAGTCTTAATTCTGTTTCTCTGCCTCTCCGTGAGGCATATCTCTGCACTTAGGAATTGAGTATGGGGGTAGAGACTGGAGATTTAAGACTAGAGACGAAAGACTGGAGGGAAAAGTTTAAGACCAAGACCAAGGGACAGGCACAGTAACAGGCTGAGTAACAGGAACAGAAACAGACACAGTAACAGACTGAGGGACATCTAGCGTAATCAAGCGCCTGATTTCCTTTGCAACTTCCTGGCTTTCCCACCCGATGTAACCATCTATCCCAATCTGTCCATAATCTACATGAGGGGAA
>CAYGNZ010000354.1:0-4258 GCA_964351345.1 uncultured Bdellovibrionales bacterium
TTGATGCCGAGGTAGTGCAGAGCGATGTGCGTCCGGTTCCCCTGCATCATCACGTGGTGCGCGAAGCCCAAGGGCTTGAGCCTGGGAAGCAATTGTATCGAGTTCATGAGCTCGATGGCAGTGTCTCTCAGCGTTTGGAGCTTAGCGACGGAGAGGAGCTTTCCTTTGCGCGCGCTGCCTATCGCTTGATTCGCAGTGAGTCCGACGCGCCGATCCTCTACTTCACTCCCCGACAACGTCACGCTCGTGAGGTGGTCGAGGAGCTGCTAGAAGAGGTGCCAAAGTCTGTGGACGAGCACATCGCCCAGGAGCTTGCAAAGCTTCCCGTGCGTGAGAACCGTAACAGCCAGCTGTTGCGGCAGTGCCTTCTGCATCGCGTCGGCATGCATCACGGCGGTCTTTCTGCTCAAGAGCAGCGTCTGGTGCAAAAGCTAAGCGAGCAAGGCAAGCTCGAGGCTGTGGTTGCTTGCTTTACCTTGTCGCGCGGCATTAACCAGCCGTTTCGACATGTGGTCTTTGCCAGCATCCGCGACCCCGGCGCAGAAGGCGCAAGCCCCCTTGTTGATGCCTCCGTGTTTCACCAAGTGGCCGGTCGAGCAGGACGCGTGCAGTTTGACGATGAAGGCCATGTCTGGATTCCAGCCCGCACCCGCGTGGAGCAAGCTGAAATCGAGCACGTGCTTTGTGCAAACCGCGCGAGTCACATCCCCTCGGGAGCACCAACGGATCGCAGCATGATCACCAAACTTGCGGGTTTGATCTATCATGCGAACTTCCGTCACGAGGACTCCTTGGTGCGCTTCATGGAACGCACGTTCTGGGGTGCGACGGAGTCTCGCGAGACTTGTCGTGCGGCACTTGAGCGGGGCATCGAACTTCTGCTTGAGCATGGACTTGCCGAGCGCAAGCAGTTTGGGCTTTGGCTTACTGCGGATGGTGTTGCAGTCGCACGACTCGGCATCCATCCCTTGGAGCTCAACGCCTTGCGCACCTTGATGGAGCTTTTCTCCAACGTGCCATCGCTGCCTGCGAATTCGTCCACAGGAAGCGACGAAGAACTTGTTCCTGAGGACTACCGTACCTGGATTACCATTCTGAGCGAAGTCTACGGACAGCTAGAAGGAATCGAGGAAGCGGAAGTGAAGCAAGCAGCGCGCGATGTGATCGACGCCGGGCTTGCGGTCTATGATATCTCTGGAGTGTCGTATCAAGCCCGCGGGCTGGCCGACCACATCCAACGAATGCTGGACCGTTCGCGAGCGTACTTCCACTTGTTTAACCTCGAAGCCGAGTATCGTTCTTGGTGGGAAGAGCACATCTACGAGCAAAGCTTGTTTGGCTCTTTGCGGACAGCACGCGCGCTTAACGCCGCAGTCTCTCAGAGCCAGATTCGTCGTCTTGTTCGTAGCCTTGGACGGAAACTCGAACCCGCACCTGAAGCACTCAGCGCTGAGGATCGGGAGCAAATCGCTCTCTGCCTCTACGCCAGAGACAATGAGGTGCCGGGCCAGGCTCAACTTTCCAAGGTCGCTCAAGCACTCGGGCTTGAACCGGGTGAGTGGGCTGAGATCGTGCACACTGTGTAGAACGAGGTGGCCTGATGGCTATTCCGCTTAAACGACCCGGTGGTGTGAAGCGAAAAAATCCTCTCGTTGAGCTTCGTTTCGACGCTCATGCCTGGGGATTTGTGAGTTTGCCCTTTGCTCGAGATTGGGCCGAACGGCTTCTTACCGACGGCGCAAACTCTGCAATTGAGCGAGCTGAACTCACTGAGCTCCTCCTCGAACTTCGGCGGCTCAAACCGCTCGAAGTGAGAAAGCTCGACACGCCAGACACTCCTCTCAGCTACCGCATTCCCGATTGGCAAACTGCCTTGGATGCTGCTGATGAGCGTTTGGCTGCGAATGAGGCTGAGAAGCTCAAAGCTGGCGGGGCTGAGGAATACCTCCGTCGGGCCAGCTAAGCTGCGTTGTTTTACTAAAGGTAAACCCTAGCGGGTGTCTCCTCGACACCCGCGCTTTTTCTTTCCTTGGCGTTCCCTACGCCCGAGAGTCTTTCGCCCGCGAAATGTCGAGCAAAGATGGATTTAATAATAATGAATACAGCGAAAATAGTTTGGGAGCATGAACGCTCAAACTTTCCAAAAGTAAGTACTGACTTGAAAAGTGTTTAATGTCGTAACAGAGTTAGATCGCAAAAACTCTGGCGCAAACGCTCAACGTAACCGGATAAAACCGAATGTTGATGAAGATGCGTTTGGCAGAGCGGTGAAGAGGCGCTGATGAGTTTCCTCAAACAGCGCCTCCCACCTCCACGGACATGACTAGGCGGCTTCCTCGCGGTCGCCGTTGTCGTCATTGCCACCGTCGCCGTTGGGCTCGGTGTGCTCGTCCGTGCTGGCCTCTTCCTGCTCCTCAGCCGCAGCTCCCTCGCCCTCGGGCTCTTCGGAAGTCTCGGCCTCGGGTGCAGGGGTCTCGCTGGTAGCGGCGGTCTTGCCTTTGATGGCAGTTCCGCCCATCTTGACCTTCACACCATCCTTCTGCTTCTTCCCGCCGTCGGACTTCTTGGCGTAGCTGATGTAGCTGACCGCGTTCGGGTCGATCACATCAGCCTCTTCCGTCGACTCACCGAAGCGAATCCCGTCGCAGGCCTTGCCGTCGGCGTCGAGGTACGGATTGCCGTCGTCCATGCAGAACACCGGCGCGCCGCCCTTACCGAGCAGACGGAACACGAAGGCGTCGTTCGACGGCCGACGTGAGATCTCGTAGCGGGACGGAGCCTGGTCCTTGCCTCGCAGCTTCCGGTCCAGCTCCACCGAGCTATCGACCGAGAGCGCATCGAAGCGGACCAGGCGACCCATGGCCTCGCGCGGGTCATCCCCGGCGTCTTCACGGGCGCAGGGGAAGAGGAAGGCGTAGAGACCGCTGCCGAGCCAGTGGAACTGGACCCGGCGCCGTTTCTTGCTGCCGACCTTGGCCAGGCTGTCCCAGTCGACGGGATCGGCGAGACCTTTCTCAAGCAACTCCGGCATCTCCTCCGCGGTGGGCGCTTTGCCCAGGTTCGTGGTCCGGAGACGGAAACCACTGACCGGCGAGACGATGGCTCCCTCGTCGTTGATGGTCCAGAGCTGCAGCAGCTCGAACCGACGCACGACGTTGTCCACCTCGCTGACGTCCGAGATCTCCTCGGGGTCGGCGATGATGTGGACGGAGCCGTTGACCGAAAACGGACGGACTACGGTAACGACATCGAGGTCGTCGACCTTGCGGTCATCCGAGTCCGGGTAAGCGATGCCGTCACCGGCAGCGCTCACCTTGGCGTCGTACTCCAACGGACGATTGCCTTGGTAGAGGTTGTCGATCCGTGCAGCGCCCGAGTGGAAAACCGAACCGGCCTCCACCGAAGCTGCAGCGAGGTACGCGTAGCCGTCTTTGGTCTGAATCAAGGTAGCGGGACGAATTGGCAAAGCCATGGTAGAAACTCCTCGGGCCGAAGCCCAAAATGTGACGCCTCGAAAAGAGGCAAGAAACAGGGAAACCCCAGTGGGTCTCCTTCAAGGCACCAATGACGCAAGCGACACTGGTGGGGATGGAGCGGGTCGTAAGACCCCTCGAATGCCCCATCGCCAGTCGAAGCTACCGAGCGGTAACCTCGACTGACGAAGAAGCAATCGAGTTCATTGATGAACTGCCAAACGCAATAAAAACATTTTGTTGAGCGTTTACACCGTAGAGACTGGACTTGAGAAAGTCCTCGACTCCACGGTGTAACACGTTACTTCTACGCATATTCAGTTTTGATATACCCGAAAATGGGTTGAGCTAGGGACCCGGAAACCTGGACGGAACGTCTCAGGTCGCCGGAGCGATTTCTGCAGAAATCGCAGCTCCTGAGAGAGTCCCTAACACAACCCAGCCATCAGCCGATCAAAGACGCGAGAAGGATGCTTGCACCGATCATCCCGCCTAAGATTGCCGCTGCCCAGAGGATCGTCGTCTGCGAAACCGAGACGTTGATCGTAGGTGCAGCGTTGGCCAGTGGCGTGGCGGAGGAGGTAGACGGAGAGCTTGTCGACGCCGAAGCGTTGAGCAAGTCCTCAATCCCCAAGCCCGCACGAAGCGCCATACCGTTGACGGTGGTTTTCACTGCCGTCAAGCGCTCGCCGTCCGTGCGTCGCCGCTGGTTGCGGTCTCCGTGGAGCCATTTGTGTTGCTCCCAGAAGGAGTGCACGTAGGCCGCCACGTCGTTTGCATCCAGC
>CAYGNZ010000355.1:0-4251 GCA_964351345.1 uncultured Bdellovibrionales bacterium
TCACTGTGGAGCATGGTTGGACTCCAGACTAGAATGAAACGGCATGAACAGGATCGGATTTTTAGAACGCTTCCGGGGCTAGAAAATGTGGAGTTTGTTCGCTACGGCTCTGTCCACAGGAATACATTTATCGATTCACCGAAATGTTTGGACTCAACGCTTTGCTTTCGCGCTCTTCCTGGTCTTTTCTTCGCAGGGCAGATTACTGGAACCGAAGGGTATGTAGAGTCTACCGCCGGGGGATTAGTGGCCGGCATAAATGCGGTGCGAATGCTGCAAGGGGAGAGCTTGCTCAAGTTTCCGCAAGAAACTGCGATTGGTGCTCTACTCTCCTATATCTCTGATAAGGAACGTAAAGAGTTCCAACCGATGAATATTAGCTTCGGTCTTATGCCGAGCTACCTGGACTCCCCTAAACGAGACGGAAAAAGAAAGCTGTCCAAAAAGGAGCGACGAATAATCGCGGCTGAAACCGCGCTTGCCATAACGCGAGAGATGCAAAAAGAGGACTCTGGTGACGTATCTGCCACAGCCCCGCGTCAAGCTTCCTAGAGCCCAGGAATCCTCCCCCGGCTTTTGCCCATTTTCGCTCAGCCCACGGTCTATTTTGGACTGATACCTGCCATTTTCTTGAATCCACAGCGCCAGATCCCCGGAATTAGGGCTTTTTTTACATAATTGCTCCAGACTCGTTACACGATCGTGACAATTGAGCTTAAGCCCTGAGTTAGCATTCAAACAGTCGCCACGGGGTGGCACACAAGTTTCTGGATACTGGATACACGACTTAAGGGTGAGAGAGAACATGGCTAGGAAGAAAAAGGAAGAATTCGAAGTAAGCGATATGGAGCTAATCGAGAAATTCACGAAAGGCTGCACCGCAAGCTTTGAGGAACTCATTGGTCGCTACGAAACAAAAGTTTCTAATTTAGCGATGCGCCTCACACGGAATGCCGAGGATGCTGAAGAAGTATTGCAAGATGTCTTTGTCACCGTATACCGCAAGATCGAAGGATTTGAAGGTAAAGCGAAGTTCTCAAGCTGGCTTTACCGAATCACCGTCAACGCGGCGTTTATGAAGCTTCGTAAGCGAAAGCAAGATCACAGCGTCTCTTTTGACGACATGCTACCGCATCTTCAAAACAAAGCGATTACACAACACAACGCCTTTGGAGCACGTTCTGATGCTCTCGCGATGAACAACGAAATTAAAGACACGCTCGAGGCTGCAATTAGTAAGCTTCCTGAAGATTACCGAGCGGTATTTGTTCTCCGAGATATTGATGGACTATCGAATAAGGAAGTGGGAGAAATTCTCGACCTCAGCATTCCGGCGGTAAAATCACGCTTGCATCGTTCTCGACTGATGCTTCGAAAGCGACTTCGCCGATTCTACGAGGACTACTCAGATGACAGCAAGATTGTTTCTTACGGACCTCATATGATCAAGAAAGCAGCCTAGGCGGCGCTGGTTTTTCGCTCTCAATTTTTGTCTCTACCGCGAGCGCTGTAGACAAATCGTGATGAGCTTTGCAAGTGTTCGACAGAACTCTTGCTCGGGCAGGTACAGTAGACTTTTTAGAGGGTCTGGCATATATCGTATGCCAGACCCTTTTTTTGTTGCGAACAATGGGCCCTAGCCCATTCCTACTCGTATAAGGCTTTCGTCCGCGTCGTTTCACGGCGGCGCTACATGCAATGTGAACCAGAAGACTGGATTAAAGAAATGCTCGCCCGCGAAGATATTAAAGCTCAGCTCGCATACCCGCTTGATTCAATTGACGTTCCTGGCGTCGGTAATAAATACGAAGGAAAAGTCCGAGATTGTTACACCGTAGGTGATCGGCGAATACTTATTACTTCAGACAGACTAAGCGCATTTGACGTGGTGCTGACCACGATTCCATTTAAAGGTCGACTCCTCACACAGCTTGCGCAGCATTGGTTTAAGCTGACTGAGCACATTGTTGAGAACCACGTGATTGATTATCCGCACCCGAATGTAGTGGTGACAAAAGAGGTCGAGATTTTACCCGTAGAGGTAATCGTTCGTGGTTACCTCACAGGTTCTGCGTGGAGAGATTACGAGGCCGGGAAAGATATTTCAGGTATTTCTGTCCCCAAGGGAATGAAAAAATCGCAAGCATTTGACGCTCCTCTTCTCACTCCTTCAACAAAAGCAGAGAAAGGTGCGCACGACGAGCCAATTTCGAGCGAAGAAATCGTTTCCTCAGGCTTAGTTGAGAAAAAACTCTGGGAAGAAGTTTGTGAAACAGCCAACGCTCTTTTTCGTTTCGGCACGGAGAAAGCTAAGGAACGCGGGTTAATCTTAGTCGATACGAAGTACGAATTCGGTATTCTTAAAGATGGCTCCGGTAAACAGCGTCTACTGCTCGCCGACGAAGTCCACACCCAGGATTCATCGCGCTACTGGATGGCAGATTCCTATCAGGATCGCTTTGAAAATGGAGAGGAGCCTCGAATGCTCGATAAAGAGTTTGTGCGAGGTTGGTTGCTTGAGCGTGGCTACAAAGGCGAAGGAACACCTCCCGAATTTCCAGACGATTTCAGAGTAGATACCGCTCTACGCTACATGGAAGCCTATGAGAAGATAACTGGCGAGGTGTTTACCGCCGAAGTCGGGCCCATAAAAGAGGCGATTAGCGCACTAGTGAAAGAGCTGGCCTAGACTGCTGAGAAGGCGTAAGTCTCTACAAACACTAAAAAAACCTCACTTCTTCGATAAACTACTGAATAATCAAGTTTTTTCGGTAGTTTGTCGATCTTCTATTCCAGGAACACGCTCCTTTTCAGTCTTGGGTCTTAGTAGCCTCGGGTGCGTGTGTTGTCGTGCAGACTGCCAGGATGGGTAGACTCTGCTTCCAGGAAGGAAAAGCATAGCAGTGAGCATTTCGATCCGGACGAATATTGAATCGCTTCGTGCGCAGCAGCAGCTTGCGAAGCACTCCGCTGGCCTTAGTGCCACCTTCGAGCGGCTTAGTTCCGGTCTACGAATCACCAAAGCTTCAGATGATGCCGCAGGCTTGGTCCTTGCCGAATCCCTTCGTGCGGATCAAAGAGTTGCCGATGCGGCGATCCGAAACACCAATGATGGCATTTCTCTACTCAGCATTGCCGATGGTGCGATGGAGGAAATCGCCAATCTCTTATCCCGCATGGCCGAGCTTGCAGAAGGAGCGGCCAATGGAATTGAAACTGCCACTACTCGCTCATCCTTCCAGGCAGAATTCTCGGCACTGGGTAGCGAAATTACTCGAATCGCAAGAACAACAGATTTCAATAATCTCAACTTACTTTCAAATAGCAGCAGTGTAACGTTTCAGGTTGGGCTGGACTCAAGTAGCAATTCTCAAATTTCATTTGCAGGAGTCACGGCCACGCTCGAACAACTCCAACTCGGCACTGGCTCTGAGACACTGATTTATTCGCTAAACGCCTCGAGTGACTCCGCAGGTCAGGCAGCAGCAGTCACCGCACTCGCCGCAGTTCAGGCTGCCGTCGATCTCCTCAGTAGTGAGCGGGGTACAATTGGTGCAGTTGAAAGCCGGCTCAGTACTGCCGTTTCGAATTTATCTATACTTCGAGAAAATCTAGCACAGGCAGAAAGCAACATAAGAGACGCTGACATTGCGTTTGAGGCAGGTGAGCTTGTTCGATTACAGATTCTCCGTGATGCGAGTGCCGCAGTTCTTGCTCAGGCGAATCAACAATCTGAAATTGCGCTCGCGCTACTCGGTTAAGAATTGAGCTCACTAAGCAGCACGATGCTGCACGTCTCTGTCTCCTCATCATAGCTCACACTGGCAGTGCCTTTTTCGAGTTGTACGCGAACTTTCTCCACCTTCTGATCAAGTGAATACTCGTGGTGGCCATAATCGGTTCCTTCCCGAAGAACGTAATCTTCAATGACGCCGCGCAAGGCTTCAGAACTGAGTCGACGATAAGGAATAAGCATCTCACCCCCCTTTTGTTGCAAACTAATGTAAGCAAATCACGAGACGTCTCTACTCGAAGATCAAAAAAGCGCAGAGATAAGCACTCGTAAAAGCACAATGCCAAGAATAAGGATCAAAAGCCCAACCGCCGCACGAAACATTTTTTTCCAGATCGCAAGCAGCATGAGCAGGGCAGTCACCGCGACCACATAGTCCCCGACCTCGTGCTGCACCATTGTAATGTAACTAAGAATCGCCGCCTTAATTGGGTCTTCCTCAGCAGCAGCTTCGGCGT
>CAYGNZ010000356.1:0-2709 GCA_964351345.1 uncultured Bdellovibrionales bacterium
AAGCAGGGGTCCAAGGGCTTAGCGCCGACGATAGCGTTCGAATGATTTTGGACGGAGTTGAGGGTCCATGAGTAACGGAGACTCCTGTCGGTCAAGCGAAGCGCGCTCTTGTCAAAACCCTCGCAAACGTAAAGCCTATCGCATGAAGCAGAAAACGTTCTCGAGCCTTGACCCTGAACTTCTCCAGGAAATAAAGAAAATCCACTTTCAAACCCGGAGAAGCGCAGACCGCGGTCTGAGCGGTAGTTACCGCAGCGCGTTTCGCGGAAGAGGCATAGAGTTTGAAGAAGTACGAGAGTATTTTCCTGGAGACGACGTTCGAGCGATTGATTGGAACGTCACGGCACGAAGCGGGATTCCCCATATAAAAACATACCGAGAAGAGCGAGAGCTCGCGGTCATTCTCGCCGTCGACGTGAGCGCATCAACGTTTACCGGAACTCGACTACAGCTACGCGAATCCTTAATTGCTCGGGTCGGCGCGATGATTACCTTAATCGCCTTACGCAATAACGACAAAGTGGGCTTGGTAACCTACTCGGATCAACTCGAGTCCTATCATCCCCCTCGGAAGGCAAGAAGCGCTGTTTGGCGCATACTCCACGAGGTAATGAGCCCGGGAGAGTATCGACCGCAGACTGACCTTGCCGGTCTTTTCATTTTTCTACGCCAAATCCTAAAACGCCGCGCGCTTGTATTCGTGCTCTCTGATTTCATTTGTCCTCCGTTTGAACAAGAACTTGCCTTGCTCTCAAAACGACATGAAATAAATTTAATCAGCGTGGGTGATCCGATTGACACCACCTTACCCAATATTGGCCTGTTTACGGTGAAAGACCCAGAGACGGGACTTGAGACAATGATCGATAGTTCAGATCCGCTCGTTCGTTCAACGTTTGAAAAAAACGCCTCTGCGAAACAACGCGCACTAAGTTCGCTCTGCGCGAGACATGGTATCGACTTACTCCAGTTGCAAACCAACGAGGACTACATGCACTCCTTGCGACAGTTCTTCAGCGAAAAACGCCCCTCGCTGCAACTCTTAGGTTAGAGTTCATGTCCACCAGTATTCACGACCCCTCGACTGGCTTGCATGACATCAAACCTCCTCCGGGGTTCTCACCCTTCCCCGATGAGGTGATTTGGATTGCAGTGGCCGCCGTAGTGCTGCTCGCCTGGTTTGCCCTCAAACGCCTTCGCAGAAAAACCGTACCTGCGGTGTCCATGCAAGGTCCGGCCCCCTACGAGGTGTTGCAAGTTCGACTTGCTGAGATTGAAGCCGAGATTCGCGCCGACTCGTTTTCACAAAGAGAAATAAGCTCGAATATCTCGATGAGTCTTCGGAGCTATCTGGAGCAATGTCTGCATCTGCCCGCTTGCGAGATGACGCCAAAGGAGCTCGACGCGCAGTTAGATTTCTCGCTGCGACACCATCTTCCGGTCGTTCCAAATGCAGCCAGGGAGGAGCTCGCACGAAATTGGATTCGGGTGCTGAAGAAGTGTGAAAAACTTTCCTTTCAAGCGCAACGATACTCCTCCGAGGAGCAGGACATCCTCACGCTCCTTGATTCCTCCCGAGCCGCGGCCAAGGAATTACGTAGCGTACTGGAAAAAGAACAAGAGCGAACTCGTAGTGTGGTCGAGCAAGACTCGGCAGCTACCACTGTCTCTGCTCCACAAGCAATCGATGGGGGTAGATAATGCATTTTGATTCTCCCCTCGCGTTTCTTCTCCTCGTTTTCATTCCGCTACTCTCTGAACGATCGAACTGGCTTTCGCATGTCTTTCGCTTTCGCACCTCAGCATCGGCGATACGTCTAAGCTCTCAAGCAGACCTCCTCTCTCTACCATCCTCGAAGAGGTCTCGACTCCGTTCGCCAGTGCTTTTCTCCTTGCGAACCCTGGCATTTCTCTTCCTCGTACTTGCTCTGGCACGTCCACAAACAACTGCTGGAGTAATCGAGGCTGAAGCAAGCGGGCGTGATATCATGATGGTGCTCGATACCTCGGGGAGCATGGACGCGCTAGATTTTGCCATCGACGGGCGACAAGCAACACGGCTTGAAGCGCTGAAAAACATCGTGGGTGAGTTTGTCGATGCTCGCGAAGGCGACCGTTTAGGACTGATCGTATTTGGGGATGAAGTCTACACGCAGTGCCCGCTCACTCTTGATCATCGCGTCTTAAAGGAGTTTGTCACAGGACTTGAGGTCGGCATGGCAGGTAAGGGTACCGCCCTGGGAGATGCAATCGCCATCGGTCTTCGACGAGTAAAGGAAATCGAGGCCGACTCAAAAGTCTTAGTGCTGGTGACCGATGGAATGCGAACCGCAGGGCAGCTTGATCCAAAAGCTGCCGCATCGGCTGCCAGAGAGCTCAATGTTCGAATTCATACAATTGGTATTGGCGGCTCACAAGCGGCGCCATTTCGCACGAAGAATATTTTTGGAATGGATACCGTCGAATACCGTGAGGTACCGCTCGATGAAGAAACGCTGAAATATATCGCAACCCAAACTGGGGGCACGTACTTTCACGCACAGGATAGTACTGAGCTAAAGCGAGTGTATGCGTCAATTGACAAGCTGGAGGCGAGAACAGACAAAGACGAAAGTTATGTAGACTATGAGGAACGGTTCATGCCGTTTCTTGTACTAGGTGCAATTCTTTTGCTCCTCGGAGAAATTTTAAGCCTCACGTATTTCTCTG
>CAYGNZ010000356.1:2719-4240 GCA_964351345.1 uncultured Bdellovibrionales bacterium
TACTACGATGCGATTTGCAAACCCTCAATTATTCATTTTTGTTCTACTCCTTCTCCCTCTGTATCTTATTTCGCGACGTGCCGTACGCTCAATGAGTGAAAAACTATCAAAGCTCGGTGACGCGAGCCTCCTCCAACAGCTCACCCCACAACTTGCGAATCATCAAAAGACTCTACGAACGCGTCAGTGGTATTTATTTTTTCTCACCTGCCTCCTCCTCCTCAGCGTCTTGCGACCGCAGTGGGGCTTTGAGTGGAAACCAAGCACGAGAAAAGGTGTTGATATCGTTATCGCAATGGATGCCTCTGAGAGTATGCTAGCAACAGATGTGAGCCCGAATCGCCTCGTACGTGCTCAGCGAGAGGTCATTGACTTACTGAGTAGTCTTCAGGGGGACCGTGTCGCTTTGGTGTCATTTGCGGGCACGGCGTACATCGAATCCCCCTTAACCCTGGACTACGGAGCGTTTAAGACGTTTCTCTCCTCTGTGTCTCCGGACTTAATCCCCATCCCCGGAACCAATGTCACTGCCGCGATTCTTGAAAGCCTCAATGTGTTCAAAAAAACCCCGCAACAAAGCAGCTCGCGCTCAAGAGCGATAATATTGATTACCGATGGAGAAGACTTTGAGGGGGACTTCTCTGAGATCGCTGAGATCGCAGAGGAGCGCAATGTTAGAATTTATATCTTCGGAGTCGGCACAAAAGAAGGTTCACCAATACCAACCGGCAGCACCTACAAGAAGGATAAATCAGGCCGAGTGATAGTAACCCGCTTGCATGAGGAAGAGTTACAGAAATTGGCGGTCGACACAGGAGGAGTGTATGTTCGCTCTCTGGGCTCGGAGCAAGACACCGAAGCGATATACACCGGTGGCATTCGCAAAGCCTTAGATGCAAGCAGCCTTGACTACGTCAATTCGAAGCGTTGGAACGAGTATTTTCAGATACCCTTATTTTTCGCGATCGTTCTATTTTTACTCTCTCCTGGAAGGAAGAGATTCTCTCGTGCGCTCGATCCAAGTACGCTCAGCCTTATGCTCGCCTTGACGACAGTCTCGCTCTACCCTCTCAAGCCCGCCACCGCCCAGGAAGTTGAGAAATTGGGTTCACATGCACAAGCCCTATTTGATGCCGGTAGCTACGAGCAGGCATTTACGGAGTTCACAAAAGGTGCAGAACTAGAACAGGAGCGGTACCGCTTTCTCTTTGGCGCGGCCGCAAGTGCTTACCGATTAGGGAAGTTCCAAGACGCCGCGAAGCTGTTCATCGAGGCGGCCAGCATTACCGAAGACAGTACGGAGCAAGCAGATGCGATGTTTAACGCCGCAAATGCCTTGGTACAACTCGGCGAGTACGAGAAGGCCGTGAAGCTTTACCAAGGAGCGCTCAAAATAAAGCCAGGAGATGAGGAAATCGAAGATAATCTTCGGTATACCCAAAAGTTAATTGAACAACAAGAAAACGAGGAACAGGAACAGGAACAGGAACAGGAACAGGAACAGGAACAGGAACAGGAACA
>CAYGNZ010000357.1:0-4225 GCA_964351345.1 uncultured Bdellovibrionales bacterium
GTCCCGTCGCCATTCCCTCGCAGCACGCTAATCGAGCCATCACTCGTATCCGCGGAGACGATGTCGAGATGGCCATCCGCGTCAAGGTCGCCCAATGCAATTGAGTGGGTCTCCTGCCCCGAGTCGTATGAAACGCGTGCATTGAAGTTTCCGCTTCCTGTCCCGATGAGGACATGGACAGAATCGGAATACCAACCCGCAGCAACGATATCGACAATTCCATCGCCACTTACGTCGGCGAGCTGAACCTCGACGGGGCCCCCTTCAGCGACGTAGCTCGTGCGCGATCGAAAGCTACCATCGCCATTCCCCAGTAACACTCCGATCGTCCCGGAGCCTTGTTCGGAGGTAACCAGATCATACACCCCGTCAGCATTAACGTCTCCCACTTGGACGTTCTCCGTTACAGCGCCAACGTCAAATGAGCCGGCGGAGACAAAAGTACCGTCACCTGCCCCACGCAACACACTAACGTTCGAATCGGTCTTATTCGCAACCGCAAGATCCTGGACACCATCGCCATCAAGGTCTGCGACTTCAACGGCAATGGGGCCGGCGCCTACCCCGTACGAGACGCTGGGACCAAATGCGCCGGTACCGACTGTTCCCCCGAGAGACGAGACAATTCCTCCGCCACTACCGTAACCCGCTTGCAAGCGAAGCGGTCCATAGTTGTTGCTAAAGACCTGCTCACCATTGAACTCAGTTGTTTGGACGATACGGTTATATTCGGCCTTTAGCGCGGCTGCTTCCTCATCCAGTGCGATTCGTTGTTCATCGTCTAGTGCACCGTTGGCGGCTTGCTCAGCAAGTTCGCTCAGACGTAACACGATGTTACTCATTTGAGTCAGTGCCCCGTCGGCAACCGAGAGTAGCGAAATTCCGTCATTCAAATTTCGAATACCCTGACTCAACACCCGAGAATCGGTGTAGAGAGACTCAGCAACAGCGAGTCCGGCGGCATCGTCAACCGCTTTATTAATGCGAAGTCCTGAAGATAGGCGAGAGAAGGAATCTCTAAGAGAACTCGTCGTGTCCGATAGTCGTCGCCGGGCATTGAGCGCTGCAACGTTCGAATTGATGGTAATACTACTCACGACTTAACTTCCTTGTGCCAGATCGTCGAATCCGCCACGCGCACGCGATTGTAGGACCAACGACCAATACTGCATAAGAATCGTCAAATTAGGAGGCATGCTTTAATTTGACCGGCAAACCCCGAATGCGGCGCCGAACAGGATAAAGGCCTCCTGCGTAGCACTCCCTTCCCAGGTTCCAGGTTCCTTGAATTAAAACAGTCTTCCCCTTCCCCTACTTAAGCGACTTTTCTTAGCGCTTTGGATTTTCATTTTGCAGGAAGTTGTCTTTCCAGATTTCAGTACACGAGAGGATAGCGGCCTGTCGAAATGGCCTTTGAGGAATGTTTGCGGATGGTAAAACGTTGAAGAACCGAAGCTTGGTGTTAGCTTCAGGTTCCTACCAGGCAGGCTTCACGTGGGCGGTAGTGGAGTGGTGGGCGTATGCAGAACTTTGGGAATTCGATTGAGAAATTGCCGAGGCGGAATTTGAAAGAAGCTTCGGTATAGTGAGAGCGTTTTTCTCGTTCTTCTTTGCGGAATTCGATTAGGGCTTTGATGCTTCTTGTGTAACAGCGAGGGCGTGGGCTCTTTGATATTTGCTCGGGAAAGGTGTTGCTGCGTTTTTGTTGTAGGATGGCTTTTCTTCCAAGGAAACCGAGGCCAAGGCGTCGACGTTTGTTGATTCGTTCTCCTTTTGAAAGAGAAGCGAAAATTGGTAGTGGCTTGAGTTCAAGAGTGTATACTTTCTCGAAATCTCGGCGATGCACGACCTCCCCTTTTCCAGCAGCGGCTTTCTTCGCTGCCTGAAACTTTGAATATTCCATGAAAACGTACTTCTTTGGCTTAGAGCCTAAGAGTTGGCGGTAACTATTCACTCCAGGCCAGAGGCGGGGATGAGAGACTAAGCCATGCTTTACCGCATTAGTGGTAATATAGATCAGCGCCTCGACGGTATCCATCACCTCGATAGTTACCTGATCATCATAGCGCCTACCCCAAAGCACCCCTTCCCTTCCAAGTATGCGATTTACTCGGCGAGTGATTTCTCGATTTATGTCCGCGGCAAAGGCTGGAATTGCTCCTTCACTACCTTGAAGTAGTAGGTGAGAATGAGTGCTTAGGAAATTATGGCAATACAGATCTATGTTATGAACGTTTGTATAGCGTGCCAATACGCCACCAAGAAGCGCATTCATTTCCGGCACGGGTATCAGCAATAGCTCTGCTCGGGCTACTCGGCAGGTAATTAGGTGAATTTTGGACGGATCGGTGTCACGTAGAGGTCGGCTCATGTAACACTAATCGCCGAAGGTTTAGATCGGTTTCGTTGAAAGTTTAAAAATATCCTGGAATTCAGAAAAGGGGGGTCGGCTCATGTAACACTAATCGCCGAAGGTTTAGATCGGTTTCGTCGAAAGTTGAAAAATATCCTGGAATTCAGAAAAGGGAATTCAGAAAAGGTGGTGGAATTCTTTAGCGATCAATGATCAGTAGGGTCCCCAGATGTCCCCTTTCTCAAGAATTATGGGACAACTGAAAAGATCCTGGAACTAAGCTTCAGAGGGCAATCCTGCATGCTTCTTGAGTAGACGAACTGTAAATACAAGCACAGTGAAAACCAGTACCGGCGCGCGGACGTTGTCGCGCACCGGTGCTTAACCAGTTTTGGAGATTTCAGCATGTGAGGCTGCGTAGGTTAGGATCCTGTTGAAGCACGTTACATGCTCTGAATTCTAGCTGTCGTACCTTTTCGCGAGTGACATGAAGAATCGCGCCCGTCTCGCTGAGGTCGAGGGCAGTTCCTTCAAGACCGTTGCGCAGTTTAATAACTCGCTGATCGCGAGCATCAAGTCTCTCCACTGCAGCCTTCACGCCCTCACATCTGTAACGTCGTCGCTCTTCAGATTCTGGTTCAAAAAGCCACCGACCTGGATGTTCTCGTAACACGCCTTCAGGGCGCCTTCGATTGATATCGATATGGGTGAAGAAGCGATTCTCAATCTCCGCGTCAACCGACATCATCCGTAGCGCTCTCTCGATGCAGCTCGACAATTTTGAATTTATACTGTCGAGCGACCAATACTCGAACGTGTCAAGCCGCTGAAGAACACTGAGTGTCCCCTCCTGAAGTAAGTCCTCAAAGTCGACGCCAAAGCCTCGATACTGCCGTGCAAGGTTGCGCGCGTATTTAAAACTTTTGCGAATCAGCACTTCATGGGGTCGCCTCAACAGTTCTCGAAGCACATCGTTGCGCTTAAAACGAGTGGGTAAAACAGACAGTATCGAACGGTTCGCTCTCCTCCACCGAGAGCGTGCTCTCTTGAGAGCTTCGATCACCGTTAAAAATGGAAGGCGGCTTTCGAGTAGTAAACTGCCAATTTTTCGCTTCCGCCAAACGATTTTCTTGAGAAGCAACCTTTTCGTCTCGGCCTCTAAAGCCGAATTTCGATCGCCGATTGCAGCAGCATCACGTTTTAGCGCGGCCACCAATCCTCGAACGGTAGCCAAATTCTGCCTCAACCCCGCCGTCGAATTATACACACTGTCTGCCAGACGATTCTCATCAAGGTTCAACTCGAGAAATGCCAGGCACTCCTCGAGGGCCGTGGGGTGCGCAGCAAGGTTGTATAAGTACTTCCGACGAATGCGGCGTATTTCTCTCACAGCCGCGCGGGTTTCACCGTACCTAGGTGCGCGACGTACCCGCGAGAGATTACCTTGGTCAACATTCTTCGGACGATTATTTCGCCTTGAGCATATTGGTTTTGTCTGCCGGGATTCTCGACACATATCATCACTCTCCTTTCAAAACAGTCCAAGATGGAGCTAGGAGCACTCGGATAAATCACCAGCACTGAGACACTATGTGCTTTGATGCTTTGCGTGCTTTTAGCTCCACCCTGAAAACCGAACTGTGCTCGTATTCCCTCAATCGTGGAGGGAATACGGCTCAGTAAAAGCATCTACCGGAGAGGAGAATTTCCAAAGAATCAGTAAGCTTAGAAGGTAGCAAATTCATTTTCCGATGTAAAACATGCGCGAATTAGGGACGCCCGTTACTTTTTTAACCAATCGGTTTTCTTACAAATTCCCAACCCAAGGTTACTTTAAAAATATCCTGGAATTTAAATTTTGGGTTTCGTCGA
>CAYGNZ010000358.1:0-4219 GCA_964351345.1 uncultured Bdellovibrionales bacterium
ATGCAACGTTTACCGTATCACCCAATACCGTAAAATCCCGTGCTCCCTTTCCGCCGATTGAGCCTAGTAATGCTTCACCGGTGTTGAGCGCCACTCGGCACTGCCAAGGAAATTGATTCTTAAAAATCCAATGTTCCTCTGACATTCGTTCTGTGAGTGCAAGAATCTCTTTAGAAACGCGAATTGATGCCGCCGCTGTTTTTTGGAGTTCCTCTGGGGTACTGCGCCAAAGTGCCATCACACAGTCGCCGATATACTTGTCAATTTCTCCGCCTTCACTCTCGATAAGTTCGGTCACCTCGCCAAACCATTTATCTAACATCTCCGCCATCTCCTTCGGAGGAAGCTGCTGGGACATTGTCGTGAACTTCGCGATGTCGGTCACAAGCACCGTGACAAGCACTGCTTTCATCGCGGTAGACTGCGTCTGCATATTCGAACCGGAATCCTCGCTCAAGGAGCCAAGGTGCATATCGATGCCGATCTTGATATTGCCAACTTTTACCTCATCACCAGTCGAGAGGTTAATCGGCGTGGAAATCTTCCGTCCGTTATGAAAAGTTCCATTGAGACTAGTGAGGTCGCTTAGCACGAGACCCGAATTTGATGCGCTGAACATTGCGTGGAATCGAGAGACGGCATTGTTTTGAATAACGAGATCATTATCTCGCGAACGTCCAAGACGAAAAGTATCACCCTCACGCAGCGTCACTACTTCTTCAATCACTGGTGAGTCAGTTTCTACTTCATCAAGGTTCACCGTCCCACCACTTCCACTACTCAAGTTTGAGGAACTCGGGTTTACCGGCACTTCAAATCGAAGCGATGCCACAAGCATCATTTCTTTCGGCGCATCCGTTTTTTCGTTCTCGTCGCTCAAGGTAGTCCTCTTTTATGGCTAGGGCACACTCTATCTCACCAAGTCCCTCGGCACTCTGCAATAAAATATTGATGTAAACGATATTTTATTGGACTCTAAAATCTAATAAGGCTGCTGTGCGGATTTCACAGTAGCATATCATCGATTTTCCCTGGAGATTCATGTGACTACGTCAAATTTGTCCCATCCATACCTGCTCTCTGTTGTATGCGCTTTTCTGTTCACTTTCTCCGCCTGCGTTGAGGTCGCCCCCGATCGAGGTGTTGTCTACGGCAGCCCGGACCGCGCCGAACGCACAGGGGTTCGAGAGGTACTCGTTACGGCACAAGTGTTAGATCAACAGGGCCGAGCACTGCCGCAAGTCTCAGTCTCTGCGGAGACTCGACGTGGCTTGGATTCTGGCATCTCGAACACAAAGGGAGAGCTGCTGCTGCATTGCGAAGTGGCAGGATTCGAACGAGTGGATTTTTTCTTCGAGCGGGATGGCCGAATCGCCAGCTATAGCATCGAATCAATGCCCCAGGGTCTAGACTCCTTCAGAGCCGTATTTCAGTTTACCTCGGAAAACAGCGTGCAACTCGTTTCCACAGAGTATTAGTCTGAGCCCAAAACGGTAACCAAAAAAGGATAGAGCGACTCAGGTTCATCCCAGAAATCTCGCTTATGCACCACCCAGGCACCGCGCTGGTGTTGCGGAACCATATCGGGAGCGCTCGACATTCGGCCATACGGAATGCCATTAGGGACAAGATGATTTTCAATAAACTCTCCGCTTAACTCCGCACCTCGCTCTCCTGCCAAGAATAGATCTACGATTGCAAACACCGGCCCTTCTTGGAGAAGTTCCTCTGCCCTCTCCACATCTTGTGCCGCGAGAGGCTGAAAACCCTCAGAGCTGAGATATCGCGATAACTCGCCAAGATGATTGCGGTCATCGTCTAATAAGAGAATTTTTTTACCTGTTCCCACGGAAGCCTCCTTCTACAACTTGGGCTAACTTGACAAAAATCCCATTTTTGATAGTTTTCGTCTCAAATGTTCGCCACTCCTTGGATTTATAACGAGAGGATAAACGAAATGCAGCTTGTTCCAAAAGGAACTCTTTTGAATCTAGCCGTATGCCTTCGGCGAGGAGCCCTCTTCAGCGGCTTGCTCTACACGGGGACTTTCGCGGTATTTGCCCTTATTTTTTAGCGGCGAAATCTCTCTCTCGGCAGCCTCCACGCTTCTACGCGTGCATTCTAGTTACTCAGCATTGTTGATTCATCCCTGCCGCTTCGAATGAGAGCTACTTTGCAGCAAGAGTTGAGGATGCTAATTCTCTGCTAGTCCAATCTCGACTGCGAAAACACAAAACAATTTTGGGGAATTTTGAGCATATGATGTTGAGAAAACATTTCATTACCATCGTTCTATCATTCCTCGCTTCTTCTCTTTTTCTTCCCGGCTGCAGTCCTAAACAAGTTAAGAAACTCGACGTAAAAACTGCCCCGCCTGTTCCCCTGACCGAAGCATCGTTTTTAACGAATATTCGACAGCTCACCTTCCTCGGTGCTCGCGCGGGAGAAGGGTATTTTAGTCCTTCTGGACGTTCGATGATCATTCAAAGCGAGCGCCGAGAGGATAATCCATTTTATCAAATGTATTTGCTAGACTTCCCCTCCGGTGACGTTTCTCTCGTTTCTCCCGGCTACGGGAAAACAACCTGCGGCTGGATTCATCCGCAGAGTAATTTGGTTTTATTCTCCTCTACTCATCAAGATCCGAACTCTGCGAAACTTCAACAAGCGGAATTGGATTTTCGCGCTTCAGGAAAATCTCGCCGCTACTCCTGGGACTACGATGAGCACTATGAAATCTACGCGAAAGAACTTCCAGCCGGCTTGCTGAGAAAACTCACCAACGAAAAAGGGTATGATGCGGAAGCTTCCTATTCTCCCGATGGTCAACGAATCTTGTTCGCTTCGAATCGTGAGGCATACGCGCGAGAACTCTCTGCTGAAGAGAAACTGATTTTCGACAGAGACAAATCCTATTTTATCGATCTCTACTCAATGGCGGCCGATGGAAGCGATGTGCAAAAGCTCACCTCACACCCGGGATACGATGGTGGGCCGTTCTACAGTGCGGATGGACGACTCATTACCTGGCGACGCTTTAACGCCGAAGGTACGAAAGCAGAAATCTATTTAATGCACGCTGATGGCTCAAATCAGCGCCAGCTTACAAAGCTCGATGCCATGTCATGGGCCCCGTACTTTCACCCCAGTGGCGATTACCTAATCTTTGCCACAAATCTTCATGGTTTTAAGAACTTCGAATTATATTTGGTGCGAACAGATGGGGCGAATAGCCCAGTCAGGGTAACGACGACCGAGGGCTTTGATGGCTTGCCGGTCTTCTCGCCCGATGGTTACTCTCTTTCCTGGACGAGCAAGCGAGGATTTGGCAACGGTTCACAAATTTTTCTCGCCCAATGGAACGATGCGGCTGCAAGGAGAGCGCTTGCCCTTCCTCCGATCCCCACCCCTCCCCATGAACGCAGTATCGCCGCAGGCACTGCACGATTAAAAAATCTCGTCTCTTCCCTCGCAGATGCCAAGATGCAAGGTCGGAGAACCGGCACCGTCGGCGAACAGCGCGCAACCGAATTCGCCGCAGCGCAACTTGCTGACGCGGGACTACTTCCCGCAGGAGACGACGAATCCTACTTTCAGGACTTTACGTTCACTTCAGGCGTAAGCCTTGGCGAGGAGAATACACTTGAACTTCAACATAATGGCTCGACATGGCAAACGATCCAATCGCAGAACAACTGGACTCCGCTTAGTTTTTCGAGGACCGGGGAAATTGTGGCGAGTGGCGTAGTCTTCGCTGGCTACGGCATCAAAGCCCCTGCGACGGCAAGCGCAGCGGAATACGATTCGTACGTGCACACCGATGTGAAAGATAAGTGGGTATTAGTATTTCGCGGAATACCGAGCAACGTACCGAAAGAACTGCACACGCACCTCGCTCGCCATAGTAGCCCTCGGTATAAGGCAATGATCGCGCGAGATCTTGGCGCTAAAGGTTTACTCTTTGTGCGAGGTCCCGAGTCAAAGATTCGTGGCGAACTTCTCCCTTTGAGCTTCGACAGATCTCAGGCACGCACCAGCCTCGCTGCCCTAAGTGTAAGCGACGCACTGGCGAGTTCACTGTTTGACAAGCCGCTGGCAGAGCTACAACGGAAGCTCAACGAGGGTGAAGCCGTGCTTGGTTATGAGCTTCCTGGAGTCAAAGTACGCGCACAAATTGACATTGAGGAAGAGAGCAACATTGGTCGAAACGTGCTTGCGA
>CAYGNZ010000359.1:0-864 GCA_964351345.1 uncultured Bdellovibrionales bacterium
TCTCCATACCCAGAAGGGTCTTCTTGATAGCCGACTCCATCGGGCACACCTTTTCGGAACCACTTGAATTCCATTGAACCCTCTCTTTGTGAGGAAAATTACTCAGACGAGCTTTTGAAAAAACAAAAAATCCTTTTCGCCGTCATCATCCCTGCAACAGCCCAACGGCGCTTGCAGGGAGAAAAGTATTTCTTCTAGTGAAAGAGAGGATAAGAGAGAACAACAGGGCACTGATAGTATACCTGAAAGTCTCAGTCAAAATCGAGTGTTGGCTTAGCCGAGTAAGGCAAGTGCGAGTTGGGGCCCTTCATTCGCTTGGGCAAGGATCGCAGCACCGGCCTGTTGCAAAATATTTTGACGAACCAATCGAGCTGATTCAATGGCAATGTCTGCATCGGTAATCTGGCTGCGAGCTGTTGCAAAATTCTCACTTGCGACACGAGTAGTAGCGATGGCAGTTGTCACTCTCGCTTCAAACGCCCCAATTTGTCCTCGCTGCTCTGCAAGTTGAGATAGCTTTTGTTTAAACACTGGCAGCGCTTGACGTGCATCAGCCATAGTCCCAAGGCTAAACTCTAGTAGGGGGTTGACTCCCGCCGTGGTATCTCCCGAAAAAACAGTGGCTACTGCTGAGCCAAGAGCACCAACCGTTACCGCGTCAAGCGCTCCGTCACCTGTAACATCTCCAAGAGCGATTCCCGTAGCAGTAGTATTTGTAGTACCCAATGTCGCAGAGGCTTGAAACGTACCGTCTCCTTGCCCGAGCAAGAAGGCCACTGCACCTCCTGTTTCTTGACCCGACGCCGCGACATCAAGTATTCCGTCACCATTAAAATCATTGTCTTCGACGTTTGTTTCATCGAT
>CAYGNZ010000359.1:880-4209 GCA_964351345.1 uncultured Bdellovibrionales bacterium
CTTGTAAGTGCAGCAAAGGTTCCATCCCCATTGTTAATCTTCACTTGGAGGCCACTCTCTCCTCCAGTGATGTAGTCCAAAACTCCATCACCGTTTAGATCCCCCAGCTCTATCGAATACGCATAGTCCCCAGGTGCTGAAAATGTGCCAATCGTAGTAAAGGATCCATCTCCGTTGCCAAAACTGATTCGAACGAAGGCATCGCCAGAGTCGGAGCCACTATTAAGGATATCTAAAATCCCATCACCGTTGATGTCGCCGACTTCTACCGAATACGACACGTTCCCGCCTCCGGTGTTATGAATTTGTTTTACCTCAAACGTCCCGTCGCCTTTGTTAAGTGCAGTGAGAGTGCGATTCCCCGTGGCAACAATGTCGAGAAATCCGTCGCTGTTCATATCCGCCAGCTCAACGTCTTCTCTCGCGAAATGAGAGATAGAACTGGAGAGACTGAAAGTACCATCTCCATTACCAAGAAATATTTGACTGCCGAGTTCCGTCGTGACGATGTCTAACACGCCATCGTTGTTGACATCCCCAAGGGTAAATCCATTTGTGTTTGATGAAAGTAGCTGTTGCTCTTGGAAACTACCGTCCCCTTGGCCGAGGTAAGCTCGAACTCCCACGCCTGCGGTTACTAAATCAAGAACGCCGTCATTGTTAATATCCCCTAGCTCGAGTACCTCCTGCCCTGCCGCTGCTACCGTCCCCAGGTTACTAAACTCACCGGTACTAAGTGTGCCGCCTAGACCATCGATGATACCCCCGTCCTCACCAAAACCGGTTTGCAGGCGAAGCTCACCGAATTCCGCTCCAAACAAGTTTTGTCCATTGAATTCGGTTGTCTTTGCGATGCGGAAGTATTCACCACTCAGCGCTTGAGCCTCCTCATCAAGAGCAGTTCTCTGGGTGTTACTGAGCGCACCATTCGCACTTTGCTCTGCAAGCTCGGTTAGTCGGATAGCAATTTTGCTGAGTTCACCTAAGGCCGAATCCGCGATTGAAAGCAGCGAGACACCGTCATTGAGGTTGCGAACTCCCTGATTAAAGACTCGCCGATCAAGTTCAAGTGAAGAGGCAATCGATAGGCCAGCGGCATCGTCCACCGCGCGATTTATTCGTAAACCCGAAGAGAGACGAGTAAAGCTATCTCGCAGCCCTGCACTAGACTGCGCGAGCCGTCGTTGAGCATTCAGCGATGCAATATTCGAATTTATCGTGATCGAACTCACGTGCCGTAGTAACTCCTTTTACTCTTGTGTTCATTCTCCACTCATCCTTGAGCGGAAATGGCGAAAATCGCTGCATAGATTATCGGCAGATCGTGGGATTGATCAGAGCTACGCTAGATTGACTGCGAAAACAGGCATTTGTAAGTTCATAAAATCTCGAACGCACCTTACCGCGTACGCGGAGAGAACGAGGTACAAAAAAACGCTCAGCTGAAGCTTACTGCCTTCAACTGAGCGTCGTATTTCAATTAGCTCTGACGCTTTACTTAGCTGTTGTTTTTCACGAACAGTTCAACCCGTCGGTTCTCTAATCTTCCCGCGGCACTGTCGTTTTCAGCACGTGGAAAGTCTTCGCCCATTCCCCGGGCGCTAATTCGATTTTCAGCTACATCTAGACTGACAAGTAGGTTCTTCACGGCTTCCGCACGTCGTTGCGAGAGGGTTTTGTTGTACTCGTCTGAGCCCTGATTATCAGTATGTCCTTCAATTTCAACCACTCTGCTCGGGTGGTCTCTCAAAAAAACAGCGAGGGGCTTCAACGAGCGCTCAGCGCCCGGTTTGAGTGTAGCTCGCTCTGACTCGAAAAGTACATCGCCCAATGTAAGTTGCAATCCACGGTCAGTACTTTGAGCCTTCAGGTTCGCGAGTTCGCTTTTGAGTCGCGCGATTTCCGTAACTCTCGATTCAGTCTCACGCCGAAGGCGCTCCGCTTCTAAGCCGAGGTTCACCGCGGCAGCCTCTGCTTGAATCGCCTGCGCTTCACGAGCGTTCTCGACCACGGCCTCGCGTCTGTTTGCGAGCTCTTTGGCGGAAAGTTCAGCTTGCTGCTCCGCGAGTTTAACCTGAGCTATCTCTATCCTACGTCCTGCGAGGTAGGATAGATGAAGGGCTTCTGCCTCATCTTTATTCTCCTTCCAATCCATACGTGCCCGGTTCACTGCATCCTCGGCTTCTTGTATTTCACGAGAAGCAAGTGTTTCAGCATTCGTAGTAGCAGTCAGCGATGCAAGAGCGTTCTCACTTTTTTGGATTTCTGGATGCATTGCCGGTGCACATGCGGCGAGGGAGGCAATGCTGATCAGGGCAAAGCTGTGTTTAAAGTTTGGTTTTATTTTCATGTTCTCTCTCCTACGTGTTACTTGTACGCCTCTTTTGTTACGTCAGTAAGAGCATCTTGGGCTTCGCCTACGTGTTGGAATGATTTTGCCTTCACCGCTCTCGCGCGAGCAAGATTGGCGTCAACGACTGCCTGCTCAGCAAAACGGCGGGCAGAGACGTAGTTTTCCCTCTCCATCTCCAGCTCAGATGACTCTAACTTATCTTGAGCTTTTTCAAGGTCTCCCTGCGCGTACTGCCCAGCGTCAAGCCGCTCTGCCTCTTCCACGGCCATGCGCGCGGCCCCCAAGGTCTGCTCGGGCGGCTTCACACTTGAGCAACTGCAAACGGCGAACGCTAAGCCGAGAGTAGCGATAGCGGCATGACGTTTTTGAGAATGTAACATCGGAATTACTCCTTGAGATTATTGCCCGGGGTGAGTACTACCAGACCACGATGCAAACGATTAGTTTGAGTTAAGACTTTGCATTTCCAGTTAAACAACTCGACAACTACTGATCGGTAGCATCCTCGATCTCATCACCTGCTTCTTCAACGGCATCTTTCGCGTTGTCAACGCTCTGGTCCATTTGTTCCCCAGCTTCTTCAAACGCCCCGTCATTTTGTTCACATGCGGTGTATACAGAACCTGCTAGTAACAACAGCATTACGGTGACAATCTTTTTAAAATTCATGACATCTCCTTTGTAGTGGTGAGATTGGTTCTTCAAATATCATCGAACGCTAACGCATGCGCTGTAGGTGTTCCATGATCGGAATCATGCGCAAAACTTTCGTGAACTGTTTACGGTTTTTACCGAGAGGGGGCGTCGCTTTTGTGGGCTTGGGATGATCTAGATCAGGTGCATGCGTCTACCTCCCCCGGTTGGAACCTCCGGACTTTAGCCTCCGTGTTGAGCGAAGATTAAGCAGAGATTAAGAGTTACCATAGCCCTGTTCGGAGCTGTCGGAATCTGCGCTCATTGGAATTCTCCTCGCCCT
>CAYGNZ010000360.1:0-4204 GCA_964351345.1 uncultured Bdellovibrionales bacterium
CATCGAGCGTCGTTCTGTATCGCTCACAGCGGCGAGAACGCTTGCTAAAGCGATGGCAAAAAACAAAGCCGTGAGGATACGCTTGAAACGGGCGGCAGTAGAATCCCTCATTCGATTCCGTTTTCAGACATCCACTGCGACATGAGCAAGTCCTTCAAATCCGTAGTGCTACTACGGGGAGACCTTTGCCTAATTCCTACTGGCGTCAAGGTAATTGGTGAAGAGAATACTTCTGAGGAGCATTAAAAATGAGACGTAAACCATGAGCTCATTTTGTGTCGCACACGCTCAAACAGTCCTTGCCCCGAAGAATGGAAGCCCGGCTGTTGTCCATTTCTCGCCCCATACAATACTAATCCAACTCCGGTGGCGTAGACTGGGGAATTCACCACGTCAATCAAACCGCCAATTCCTGTTGGGTAGCCAATACGAACGGGCATGCCAAAAATTTCTTCGGCAAGGTCATCCGTACCTTCGATAAGCACAGTGCCACCGGTAAGTACCACTCCCCCCGTGAGAAACTCATCGAATCCCGAACGAATAAGCTCACGATGCACAAGGGTGAGGATCTCTTCCATCCGAGGCTCGATAATCTCGGCCAGCACTTGCCGAGAAAGCACTCGCGGTTCACGACCACCGGTGGAAGGCACTTCAATGGTATCGGTACTGGAAACGGATTGGGTGTTGGCGCAGCCGTAGCGTCGTTTGATCTGCTCAGCGGCACTTGAGGGGGTTCGCAGTCCGGCAGCAATATCATTGGTGATGTGGTTTCCGCCGAGTGGGAGTACTGCGGTATGCTTAATCGCTCCTGCGTGGAAAATAGTGATGTCAGTGGTGCCCCCACCAATGTCAATCATGGCAACACCGAGTTCCTTCTCCTCAGGAGAGAGAACCGCCTCGGCTGAGGCGATTGGCTCAAGCACAATATCGGAAACACTCAGCCCAACTCGGTTTGCGCTTTTGACGATATTCTGAGCTGAGGAAACTGAACCCGTCACGATGTGAACTTTCGCTTCAAGTCGCACGCCTGACATACCCAGCGGCTCACGGATGCCATATTGCTCATCAACGATATACTCTTGAGGTAAGATATGCAGTATTTCTCGGTCCATCGGGATCGCAACGGCTCGAGCAGCGTCAATCACTCGCTCGACATCCCGCGGAGTCACCTCTTTGTTTTTCACTGCGACAATACCGTGAGAGTTAAATCCGGAAATATGGGAACCCGCGATTCCAGCATAGACCGCAGAGATCTCCGCACCCGCCATTAACTCCGCTTCTTCCACGGCGTTTTGAATTGAATTAACGGTGGCTTCAATATTGATCACCACACCTTTTCTCAAGCCTTGCGAGGGATGAGAGCCGATGCCGACAATATCGATCTTACCGCCTGCTCCGCGTTGGGCGACAATTACAGCTATTTTTGTCGTGCCGATATCGAGCCCGACGATGATCTCCGGTTTATTTGCCACTACGTATTACCCTCACTGCCGTCAAAAAATCTAAGTCTACGCCCCAAAACGCCACCGATGCGAACAAGGCCCCAAAAGCTACGCTGCCTAAACTAGGCCGTCAGAAATATGCTGATACGAGAATCAAGAACGTGAAGAGCGCGTTGTTCAAACGGTCTTCCGATACATTCTCGTCTACCTTTCCTCCAGCCCGGGTCTTGCGACATCTGAAGGCGCGCTTACTTCATCCACCCTAAAGTAATGGATTCTAGGGGGCAATGCCACGAAAAAAATCGTTTCGGCAGTTTTACTGCTATTATCCTCAAGAACTCGCTCGCCATCTTTGCTGAGCGAGTTTTCATTGCCATGTGGATAACCCGGACAAGCCCCCTTGATCACGTGCTTGCTGCCCGAGTCCGTCGCTCAAGCAGGCGGCAAGCCTAGCGCACGATCGCTTGATTACGAAATCGGAGGTCTATGGAACGAGCTTTTTCTTCCCGCTCTTTGAGATCCTGGAGCACAGCATTTAATTTTGAAATGGAGTCTTTTGCGTCGTCAAGTGTGGCGAACTGAAACAAGACGGTAGGAGTTGAGTTAAAATCCTTGGCACTAACCCGCAAGGCACCATCAAGGAGTAGCGAATACTCTTCGACTTCAAAGGGAATTCCCCCGGCGAGATCGAGAAACTCTATTAACTGTAAGCCGTATTCAAAGCGTGCATTGGAAGAACGTAAAAAGCTCCGACCATTCTCTGTCGCATCAAGGCCTGTGATTCTCGGTAGTTCGCTCGCCTCAAGCACTAAATCGCTATCGCTAATTGAGTCTAGCGTCTGTAGTAACACTCCTTTCTGGGAGATGAGCCAGGAGTGCCCCTTATATTCTGCAACGACCCAGGGTTCTTCCTCTTTAACCGTTATCACCAATCGAGCAGGTGAAAGACGAAGCGAGAGATTGGCTTGAGAAATCCAGGGTAGCTGCTCCATGGCAAGGCGTCGCCGTTCAAGCTCAGCGTCTTGGATTGGAACGGGATGAATGAGATCTGCGGCTTCAAGAACACGCTCTTTACTGACCCGATACGTGCCATTCACCTCGACAACATCAATTGAAAAAGCGTTTTTCTCTATTTGCTCAAGCCCATTGAGATACCGCGCAGTGAGGCTGTGAAAGGAGCGAATAGCTGAATCTGTACCTTCTGCCAGGCTCTCGGCGATACCGAGTGAATCCTGAGAAATGATGCTCAGTCGACTGAGTGCTCCGTAGGAGAGCAGGAGTACCGCCAGGGCAATTCCAATAGAGATTGTATAACGCATGCTGCTACTCTACCTTTCCAGATTCGAATTGCCCACCGGAATCCTCGCCTGACTTTCGTAGATATCGGGATTACCAACGTTGAATTTCGGGGATTAATCGAATTCCAAATCGCGCTTCTACTTTGTTTTGCGCAATTTTTATTAAATCTCCTGCATGTTGAGAGTCTTGGATAGGACACTCCGACTGAGCAATACGAACCAACCAATTTGCGTGCATTGCTGAATAGGCAACTCCCCCGCGCTGTAGACCTTTCACTCCTACTTGTTCAAGAAGTTCCGCAGCAGCAGGCCCTTGCTCGGGATTTCTGAAAACTGAACCTGCGGAAGGTTGATGCAGTGGCTGCGTGCTCTTTCGATATTCAAGGCAGCGGGTGCGTTCTTTTGCGACTTCTCCCGGCTCAGCGTGCGAGAGAACAAAATGTGCAGCAAGGATACAGGTATCTGCGGGAAGTTTGCTGCTACGGTAGCCAAAACAGAGTTCTTCAGCCTCGAGTGTGAATAGTTGTGACTCTGGGTTGAGAAAATACACCCGGCTCAGACAGTTTGCTATCGCGGAGCCGTGCGCTCCGGCATTCATAGCCACCCCACCGCCGATGGTACCCGGTATTCCGGCACTAAACTCCAAGCCACTGAGACCATGCTTCACGGTACGACGACTTAATCCCATCATTGGACAAGCGGCAAACGCCAGAAGCTCAGAGCAATCGCCTTCGGGCGCTGAACTGAGCTGCGCTAAGTTTTGTGTCCCCGGAAACGAAGCTCCCTGTTGAAGCGCGCTAAGTTCCTCCAGTCTATAATGCTTGTCTTGGCAGAGAAATGCCGCGCTAAATCCGCCTGCCAGCCGAAGTATCGCGTAGGGAGCGCGGGTAGGAGGAAGCAAGACGTTTGATCCTGCACCGAGAATTCTCCAGTGGGAGCCCTGAGCTTTTAAATGACTGAGGGTTTGACCTAATTCGAGAATGCTTGTGGGTTCAAATAACTGCGGCACCTCAGCGCCGATTCCAAAGCTTGTGAGTCTTGCCGGAGAGACGTTTATCTTAGGGGGTGGAAATTGCTGCTCGAGCTTTCCGCAAGCAGTCCGCGTCGCAGTGGCTTCCTGGCTCATTTTGAGTTTTGCTCAAGCATGCTGGCAAGTTCTGTTGCAAGCCGCCCTACCGCACCAGCGCCCAAGGTGATCACAATATCTCCTGGTTCTACGCTTGTGCTGATCTCTGGCAATGCGTCTTCTAGCTGAGGGACGAAACGAGCCGGTGGTGAGTCGATACTTTCCGCCAACGATTTCCCAGTCACACCGCTGATAGGTTCCTCGCCGGCGGCATAGATCTCGCCAATGACCAGAGAATCCGCATCAATAAACGCGCTACGGAAGTGATCAAACAGGTCTTTTGTTCGGGAATAGCGGTGCGGTTCGAAGAGAACGTGGAGCTTGCCCAGGGAACCGCG
>CAYGNZ010000361.1:0-4199 GCA_964351345.1 uncultured Bdellovibrionales bacterium
AGAACGAGCGGTGAAGTTATTTCGAGGACTGCAAGAGGAGATCTGCTCGAAACTGGAAGAAGTCGACGGAGTCGCCCGTTTCGAGATTGACGACTGGGAGCGCCCGGATGAAGGGGGCGGGCATGGTGGCGGTGGTCGCACGAGGGTGATTCGTGGAGGAGGGGTGTTTGAACAAGGTGGCGTGAACTTTAGTGAAGTGCACGGCATCTTACCTGCCACGATGACCAAGAAACTTACTGGCAAAGATGGTGTCGCAGGTTTTTTTGCCACTGGTATTTCTTTGGTGCTGCACCCTACTTCTCCGATGATTCCTACCACGCATGCGAACTTTCGTTATCTTGAAGTCGATAATCTTGCCTGGTTTGGCGGAGGCTCAGATCTCACTCCTTACTACTTGTTTGAAGAAGATGCCGTGCATTTTCACCAAGTCCAGAAACAGGCTTGTGACACACACAATCCCGAATTCTATCCCCGCTTTAAAAAACAATGTGATGAGTACTTCTATTTGCCACACCGGGGAGAATCACGCGGAATCGGTGGAACGTTTTATGATTACATCGGCAAAGAAGATCCGGAACGACTACCGGAGTACTTTAAATTTGTCGAAACCATCGGGGGAAGCTTTCTTCCCTCCTATGTTCCCATTGTCGAACGGCGTAAAGAGATGCCTTTTACTGTCGAACAAAAGCGTTTTCAGCTACTGCGACGAGGACGTTATGTAGAGTTTAATTTAATCTACGACCGAGGAACTTTATTCGGGCTACAAACAAATGGCAGAACAGAATCAATCCTGATGTCGCTTCCGCCTGAGGTTCACTGGAGCTATAACTACGAGCCTGAAGCAGGGAGTAGAGAGGCCGCACTGATTGACGTGCTAAAAAATCCCCGCGAGTGGCTTCCCGCTTGAGAGAAGTCTAATGACTCTCGCCGGCTCTCTCGAGTGGTTGTAATTCATCCTCGGCAGCAGAGACAAGGCGTTCCAGCGTTGCTTCCCAATCGCTTGTGCGAATAGAGGGCAGTTCGCTACCTTGGACTAAAGAGTGCACGGCATCACGTGGAATCACCAAAGGCTCTCGTAGTGATTTTTTTGCTTTGAGCAGTTGGCTCACATCTTGTGAACCAATGACGTTTCTAAGCCGTTTTGAGCGAGTCTCAAGGGCTGCAAGGATTCTTCGCGCGTCAACGAGGGTACCATTAATTTCTTCAGTATCTGCAAACAGACCGCGGGGCAGGTGCGCTTCTATTTCTTCAATCCGCGGACGGAACTTCTTCAGTAACTCCGAGATTGCAAATCCTTGCGCATGAATATCCTGCAAGATGTCGGGAATAGAGAAAGATTCATCTTCGGCAGCAGATGAGGGGGACTCAGCTACTTCGTCAATCTCTTGCTCTTCTTTCTCAAGAGTTCCTTTCTCAGGTGACTTTGGTGCAGCGATCAGTGTGCCTGTTGTTGGGTCGGCTACAAACACTCCTGTTTGGTCCAAACCAGAGGTATCTTCATCTTCCTCAGCTACGGCTTCCCGGGTGAAACGACTTCCTTGTGCAGCCCGCTGAGATTCAATTGAAATTGGCTTTACTCGTAAGTTCTCGTTTTGTTGCAGTTGAATGACCTCACACAGGTCCGGGCGGTAAGTTTCTTTCCGATGGCGCTCAAGGGTGAGGTGAAGAATGCAGCCAAGGGCGAAAAGGCAGGCGATGGATATTGAGAGCAGTATGCAAAACGAAACTACTGCGCTGACACCGAAGGCACTAAGCAGGTGGTACAGCCCAGTGTTAATCAAGGCAATCGAGAGCGCACCTAGAAGAAACGTTTTAAGTAATGTCCTCACTGCATGGACCCTTCTGAAACTGGAAAGCGAATATCTTCAGAGTAAAGTTATGCCAGAATTATCAAGGAGATCAACTCTAAGGCCCAAGGCCCTTAAAACGCTAAAAGTATGGCGGGCGCTGTAGCTTCCGCTGAAGCAATTCGACAAGCGTTTTGCCTTGTGATAGCAACTATTTAGCTGTTTATTCCTGTCCCTAATGACCTTGGCGGAGCGAGTTCGCCAACTGGACAAAATCTAGGAGTCACCCCGCTATGTCAGAAGCAGATATTGGTCTCGTTGGTCTTGCCGTCATGGGGGAGAACCTCGTGCTGAATATGCTCAACAATGATTTTACTGTCGCGGTCTATAACCGTTCGACAGACGTTGTTGATAAGTTCGTCGAGGGAAGAGGAAAGGGTAAGGCGGTGATCGGCTGCCACAGCCTGGAAGAACTGTGTAAAAGTCTCAAACGTCCGCGCAAGGTGATGATGATGATTCGGGCAGGAAGCCCCGTTGATTCGGTTATCGAAAGTGTGCTGCCCTACCTCGAAGAGGGAGACATTATTATCGATGGTGGGAATTCTCATTACCCCGATTCGAATCGACGCACTGAAATGCTTGAGTCAAAAGGCATTCGTTTTGTCGGCGCGGGGATTTCTGGTGGTGAGGAAGGAGCACTCAATGGCCCTTCAATTATGCCGGGCGGTTCAGAGGAAGCCTGGGAATACGTTAAGCCCATCTTTCAAAAAATTGCCGCGAAAGTAGACGGTGGAGTTCCTTGCTGTGACTGGGTTGGTTCCGCTGGTTCTGGGCACTTTGTGAAAATGGTTCACAACGGCATTGAGTATGGTGACATGCAGCTTATCTGCGAAGGGTACAGTCTGCTCAAGAACTTAATCAATCTCGATAACGACCAGCTCCATGAGGTGTTTGCGGAGTGGGACAAAGGTGAGCTGGACAGTTTTCTTACCGAAATTACGGCTGATATCTTCACCAAAAAAGACGAAGAGACGGGCAAGCATGTCGTTGATCTCGTGCTTGATACCGCAGGTCAAAAAGGCACAGGGAAATGGACAGCCTCTGTTGCTCTCGATTTAGGTCGTCCTCTTACTCTGATCGGCGAAGCGGTGTTTGCTCGCTTTCTCTCAGCGCTTAAAGACGAGCGAGTAGAAGCTGCAAAGGTGCTTAAGGGACCAGACGGGAATTTCTCTGGAGAAGCAAAGCAGTTAATCAATGATGTGCGCGATGCGCTCTATGCTTCGAAGTTAGTTTCTTACGCCCAAGGCTTTACGCTTATGCGTGCAGCCGCAGAGGAGTTTGGTTGGAAACTGAACTACGGTGCGATTGCATTGATGTGGCGCGGTGGATGTATTATCCGCTCTAAATTCTTAGGCAAAATTAAGGATGCCTATGACGCCAATGCAGAGCTGCCGAATTTGCTGCTTGATCCTTGGTTTACTGAAACACTGCATCGCACCCAAGCAGGTTGGCGACGAGCAACGGTTGCGGCAATTGAAAACGGAGTGGCGGTGCCCGCTATTGGCGCAGCGCTAAACTACTTCGATGGCTACCGCACTGAGCGTCTACCGGCGAACCTCTTGCAAGCCCAGCGAGACTACTTCGGTGCGCACACCTACGAGCGAATCGATAAGCCACGTGGGGAGCATTTCCACACCAACTGGACTGGACGAGGAGGTTCGACCTCTTCTACTACCTACTCTGTTTAGGTAGCTAGTTGCCCTAAAATATTAGTTATTTCCCCGGTCGCGCTGAAAAATCGCGCCGGGCGAAATAATTACTACAAAATTTAGCATAAATTTGCTATTCTATTAGAAGAGAGACAGCAGTTTGATGTGAGAGCGCAGATAGTCCCGGTGCATACGGTGACTCATCTGTTCTTTTTTTGTACGCGCGGGGTACTATGAAACATCAAACAGACACAGTCTCAGATCCAGATATCATCTCATCCGAATCCGGCTTCACCATTATCGAGGTTCTCGTATCTAGTGCGATTATCGTGATACTCGCGGGCCTTGCCGTGCAAGCATACGTCATTTACCGCGAGGACTCCTACCACACCATCGCCAAGCAGATGATGGGAAACACCCGCACCGCACTTGAAGCCGGCAAGGTCGATTCCGAGTCCTTCGTTGGCGTGCTGCAATTTGTTTCCACCACTCCCGGTGAAGCAACCGAGATGGACGGTGAAACCATTGTTCCTGGTTTAACTTTACCCGGAGATTTCTCCGTGCAAGTGATTCATAATCCCAATTGCGCTAATCCCGCCTGTGTAGAGGACTATGTCGTCACCCGACACTGCAAGACCGCACAACGCGTGGTCTACACGCGCACGCATCAGCTTGGGGCATCTACTATTTTTAATTCTGCTGC
>CAYGNZ010000362.1:0-4197 GCA_964351345.1 uncultured Bdellovibrionales bacterium
CGGAGCATATATACGCTCATGCTTTCCGTGAGGCCAATTATCAGTTCAGCGAAATCTGCGTCGTTCACCTGATCTTTGAGGGAGGCGCGACCGTGACCGATATCGCAATGAGCATTCCGAATTTCTCCGATATAAGAAATAACTCCTGTCAGCCTTCTACACAAATCCGCATCAGAAAAGCCTCGGCCCTTCTGCAATTCATCAAGTGCACGACGACATAATGGACTCAGCTTCTCAGTTTGATGAAGCTCGAGTGGTTCCTGATTGAGAACATGCAAGGCAAGTTTGGCGATTCCCTCGATGATCGCCTTACAAGTCTCTATGGAAATATCGGGCTTTTCCTCAATGTAGTCTTCGATCAGCTCAAGATGACTATGGTAATACTCTAAACGATGGCGCTTAGTTCTTTGAATTTCGTTCTTGAGCTTTTCCATTCACTCTGGACTATACGTCACTCTGGACTATACGAACATCTGTTGAAGCAGCCCCTTCTTGAAGTTCGTAGTCAAATCAATTTCACGAGACACTATCGCTATTTTCTCATCCAACAAGGAAAGAAAACCGGCGATCTTCAGCTGCTCGCGAGGATGCGGCATGCTGATCTTAATCGTTCTCAAATCGCCCGCATTGTAGGACGGTAGTGCACCAACTTGAGCGTACCTCGATAGCCGCACCCTATCGAATACAATCTTCAGGAAGATTATAATTTCCCCTTTATGCGGCGTAAATGACATCATGTTGTTATCTATGAGAAAATTCTCGGCAATCCTTTTTCGCTCCAGAAAGACGGCCGCCCCAACCTTCGCAAAAATGATAGACTCCTCTGTAATTGGCTTCAACTTGAGCCTACTAATTTGATCTATCGAAACGTAATGATTGGCCCGACTAATGCGCAGCTCATTGCCTGGCAAGTTCATATCTGAAACTTTCAAGAATGGAATGCCACTACTCCCTCCCTGCTCCTCTTTAGGAAAACCTACTCCTGAAACAAACTTACCCAGACCACCTAGCTTCTTCTCCTCCCAATCAGGAAAAGACTGCCCGTCGTCATCCTTGAAACGAACCTCTTGAGAGAAGAGCTTTTGCATGCAGCCTTTCTTGTATCTCTCTAACAGCTCTTTCTTCTTTTGGAGTTGGGCAATCTTTTGATCGACTGCGCTTAAGAAAGAAGCGATCTTTTGTTGCTCTTCGATAGTAGGAATACTTAGTTTGAGTTTGCGCTGCTCCGTAATTCCAATATAAAGGCGTGTTCCCCCGCCTGCCATATTTCGAAACTGCGCCAAAAAATCGTCTGTTTGAAACAACTGATATAGAAAAATGTTGTGAAGACGCTCCCTGTCAAGTACTCGGTAATAGGTCACCTGGGGGGTTAGCATAATGTAGTCGTAGGGGATCTCACCAACGACTGCTACCTCGCCTAGTGTCGCTTTATGAGTCAGCAAAACGTCCCCAGAGATCGAAAAACCCTTTTGGAGATCCTCCGCATGCGAGTTTTTGATTCTGCGGCAGTTTCTAAAATCAATAACTCCGCCGCGAATGTCGTTAGCCAGAATAAATCGAATCCCATCCTCAACAAAATCAGAAGTAACTGGATGAATATTCCCATGATTACCGTCCATCGGCTTATCCAGGATCCCATCATCAACAAGTTTCTGAACCGATAACGTTTGCCAGTCGCTACTAAACTCCGCAAACCTTAAAGCCGGAGAATGTTGATTAGAAACGGTCATTCCTCGGCCCCCAGAAAAGGCTCACTGATTCCTAACTCCTCACAAAAAACTGCGATTCGCTCGTCAATTTCCTTACTATCTCTCTCCAGCCCACAAAGCTCTTTGGCAACCTGCTCCAAGTCTACTGGAACCTCTTTCTCAAGAGTATCAACGTATCTTGGAATATTCAGATTAAAATCGTTTCCCTCAATCTCGCTCAGTGGTGCTGCGGAAGAATACTTTTCTATAGCTGTGCGATTCGCGTATGTTTCGACAATCTTCGATACGTGCTTATCGGCAAGGTAGTTCTTGTTTCCTGCCTTCTCAAATTCCTGCGATGCGTCGATGAATAGAATGTCATCGTCATGTACTCGGCAACGTTTTAAAACTAGAATACACGCAGGAATAGATGTACCGTAGAACACATTTGCTGGAAGGCCGATCACTGCATCGAGGTAATTCTGTTCTTTGATTATGTATTCACGAATCTTCCCTTCGGTCCCACCTCTGAACAAAACTCCATGAGGAAGAACCACAGCGCCCGTCGCATTTTCCGCTAGCTGGTAGATAATATGCTGCACGAAAGCAAAGTCAGCTTTTGACGATGGTGCGAGAGCACCGTATTGACTAAATCGATCATCCGTTTCATTGAGAGGATTATCTTTCCCCTTCCATTTAGCGGAAAACGGCGGATTGGCGACAATCGCTTCGAACTGCATATCTATATGTTGAGGTTCTGTGAGTGTATCCTCTTGCTTAATATCGAAGCGTCTAAAATGAACATCGTGCAAGATCATGTTCATTCGAGCGAGGTTGTACGTAGTTCGGTTTAGCTCCTGTCCGAAAAACTCTCCAACCTCCGCTTCCCTGCCGATACGGAGCAGTAACGATCCTGAACCGCATGTTGGATCGTAGGCGTTCTTTATACGGGGCTTCCCCAAAGTTACTATCTTAGCCAGAATACGGGATACTTGTTGAGGCGTGTAGAATTCCCCTGCTTTCTTGCCAGCGCCTGAGGCAAACTGAGCGATCAAATACTCGTAAGCATCTCCAAGGACATCAGACTCGATCTCGTCGAGTCGAAAGTTTACATCATCGAGATGGACTAGAATTTTTGCAATCAGCGCATTACGGGCTTTTGGGGTTCGACCTAGCTTAGTACTTGCGAGGTCAATATCTTCGAAGAGCTTAATAAAATCATCCTCACTCTCACTCCCCATTGTGCTCTGCTCTATTCCATTAAGAATAGACTGCAAGTCTTCCAGAATGAAGTTGTCAGTAGCATCTTCGTCGTCCTCATCTATCTTGATGCTTCCTTTCTTTGTGATCGAGGTGAAAAGCTGCCCCGGTTCAAGGAAATAACCTAGCTTCTCAAGAGACTCTTCCTTAATTGCCGCAAGGTCTTCTTCGTCTGTAACAGCTGCGTAGTCTTTTACGTCTTCGGTCTCGAGCAGCTTGTTCGCAAACAAATGCTGCTTCTCAGACAAATACTTGTAGAAGATAAACCCTAGAATGTAGTCGCGGAATTTATCTGCCCCCATCTTGCCGCGCAGTTCATTCGCAATTTTCCAAAGTTGTGTTTGTAGTCTTTGCTTCTGTGACTCTGTCATTTGAAATCTTGGCCCTTAGACTTAGTAACTAGCTGCTACTCACATTCGGATATAACCGAGCGAAGACAGCCTTACTGTCATCGCGATCTCACTTACATTGAATCTTTCCGCTAGCTCTTCGATGGTAGTCTCATCACAACCACGATTGAGACTTTTGTCAGCGCAAAACTGATCTTCGATTTTCGCACTCGGCATGAGAAGTTCCGCAGCAAATAAATTTGCTTCCATTTCCTCAACGCTCACTCCTTCTGAGGATCGAGAGTTTCGATAGCGAATAGTTGACTTCCGCTCTATGTGCGGCGTGGAACGGCCTAAATGATGCCCCAGTGCAAAATGACCGATCTCGCCGCCGTTTAGGACAATCATTCTCTTTTATTCCAATCGTGGCACCGTTCGGCTCCACCAAAAGGAAACCTGATATATCCTCCTCAGGAGGCTCTACATACTGGACATTGATTCTTAGTTTCTTTGTGATCTTTTCGAGGTCAGTTGAGGGATTGGTTTGTTTTATCTCGCGAAGCAATTCAGCTGCTTTTTCTGCTACGAACTTTCGACGCTTTAACATATTCCTCCTATTGATTTACTCTCTTAGAAACTTCCCGAGCCCAGTCTTGGAGCTGAGCCTCATTGGGATCAGTTGCAGAGGCACCTTTCACTTCCTCCACTGATGGCAACAACTCGTTCAGCTCACAGCCCAAGACATCCGCAATCTCATATAATGAGTGCAGGAGAACCCTCTGATTACCTTTCTCAATATTGGCTAACGAAGAACGCTTCATCTTCACACCCCTTTCTAGCAAAGACTCTGACAACTCCTTCTGCGTCATCTTCCCAAAGCGAACACTGCTGATCCGTTTTCCAAGCAATGAATAAAGCAA
>CAYGNZ010000363.1:0-3040 GCA_964351345.1 uncultured Bdellovibrionales bacterium
TTAGTGCCTCGACTAGGGCATTGCGAGTGCCATTTCCCTAGCTGAATCCTCTATAATGTGTCGCTAATCGCTCCCCCTTTTGGGAGCAGTATATTTTTCTCCCGCTGGCGCTCGGCAATACTCATCTCTTTTTCGTTTCGGCCAAAGGCCGAAATTTATATTGTGATGAGTATATAACCTTTGCCGCTATTTGATTGCAGGGGATGAACACGGCATAGTCCGAGTACGACGAACCTCCGTCGAGATAGCGATGAATTGTTGTTTCTATCTCATGGGAGGCCGATGCCTCAGGTTTTTTGATGTTGTCTTAGAGAAAGAAGGTGAGCGTGGGAATTTCACAAAACGACTCAGCTTTTTTAGCTTGGCGTCATCCTTGGGTTTCACAAATCGAGGCGCTTAAAGAACTCGTTCCTTCTCAACAACGAACCGGCTTTGAAGAAGCAATCTCATCACTTCGAGACTATGCTTTAGAGCTGAGGAGAGAAGCTACAAGTGAATTAGCACAGCTTGCAGAAAGCGCCTTGGACTTTAGCTACGCTCGCTTCGTCAGTCATTGTGTGCTTGGACAGAGCGCTGGATTAGAGAAGTCGGCGAGAGTGTACGGAAGTCCAATATCCTCGAGGCTCCGCATTCCGTTTGAAGAGCTTGAGCGGACCGCTCGAGAACATCGCATCTCTCAACTATCCTTCCTTCTTCTCGACGCGAAGCGTTCTCTTTCAGAAGCAGAAAAGCATCGTAGAAGAATGGCATATTACGAGAGGCAGTTGCGGCAGCGTCGAAATGCGCTCAACCGACTAATAAACGAGGCGGCACGTCAGAATGATGTTCCGACGGAGCGACTAGACCGTCTTACATAAGGATTGCGGAGACTGAATGGCATCGGCCCCCGCATCCATCTTGTGGTTCGAATGAATTGAGAATTCTCACGTAAAGAAACTCCCCCGCTCGAACCATTTATACTCATCACACTATAAATTTCGGCCTTTGGCCGAAACGAAAAAGAGATGAGTATATCTGTCTTCCCTGCGGGGCAATATACTGCTCTACGGAAGGTTCTAAAAAAGCCGTACTTTAAAGTGGGAGCAGTATACACCGAGACTTGAGTTACTTTCAGAAATAAACTGGTGAGTCGGGAACCGACTTTGGACAACGCCAACCTTGGTATAAAACCAGGCACCAGCTCGAATCAGGAGCAATGCCGAAGAACCGAGGCTCTCAGTGACTCTGAAACGACTCCGCCTCGTGCCTCACTAACTCGCCTGAGAGATTCCTCGGCAGAAATTCCCAGCTGTTTGGCGAGACATGCTGCTGCGACGGCAACCGAACGGTTCTTGCCATACTGGCAATGAACCAGAACTCGGCTATGCTCGTCGAGAAGTCCTTCGAGTGTCTCAACCGCGTCGTCAAAGATCGCTTGAGAGTTACCGTCGTTACTGAGATGGCAAAGACGATTCTCTACTCCTCGATCTGGATGAGGACGATTGATGAATCGACGATCAAGACAGAGTACTGCTCCAAACCCGTGGGTACTCAGATCGCAGCTACGCTGACCAGTCTGAGCATCCGTAATACTCACCCGATCCGTCAAATCTGTGATACCCTCCGTGCTCGAAGTAGAATTCAATAAATACCTCCATTACGTTGTTTAAGTGGTTACCGACTCTCCGCAACTGTTCAGCATTGACTGCGCACGTGCGAAAAGTAGGTCTCCTCTTCTCCCTATATTTGGTTGTCAAAGAACGTCTCCCTGGGGGAGAGACTAACAGAAACTCCAGCGCGAAATGGGCACGATTGGAGCGGTCCATAATCTAGCATTAATTACATATGTTTTCCAGTCGGGAATTTCGCGTCTCTCTTAATCATTTTCTCTTAATAATTACAGAATCTTAAACTCACTCGGAACTGCTGCGCGTTACTCACTCGCCAGAACGTTTTGGTACGTAGCACCATTCGCCTGGTATGACGTCCCCCCCCAGCTTTGGGTCACATAGATCTCCGTTTCTGCTGAAATCGGCACACCGCTCTCCACTAAACTGTCAATGACGCTTCGGGCTTGTTCATTGAAACTCCGTTGCACACTCGCATCTCCCCCAACGTTCTGAATAGTCAGGGCGGTAATCCTTCTCGCTCCGTCCGCTGAGATTTCGGTATCGAACTTTATGTATCCCATCGCCGCCATCTCGAAATCTAGACCAGTCAGGTCTTCAATTTCGAAATGTTGTTCACTGAAATTTATTGCGGCAACTTTATGCACATTGAACTCCGCACTGGAGAATGCGAGAACGCGAACGGTACTTGCTCCCGTTTCTGGATTATGAATGTTTGGAGCGAGAAAACGAATCTTTTCGCTATGCAGATCTAAGCTGGGGTCGAGTTCGGCTTGACCAAATAAGTCTGAGACATCGTGAAATCCTTCCATTTGCAAGTGTTCCGCTTCCACACCAAGTGTCGCTGCATGACTAACTCGCGCGGCTTCTCGCTCTGCCCCTTGAACGACTCCCTGTGTTCCTGCCTGGGCTGAGACTGTTGTTGCTGGCCCAACCCTTGATTCTGCTCCTGACATTGCCTGTTCGCTACGGAGCGCTCGGTCTGTTTCTGCTGCGATCACTACTCGCCTCTGATCTTGAGCAGCAAAATGAAGGGTAAATCCGCTATCCTGAATTGTTGGAGCAACTCGATTGCGCCAATACTTGTAGACCATCGAATTGTGCGGCACTCTGCCGCCGTTTATCGTAACAGCTTCTGAACCATAAAGTTCTTCTATCCTTTCAAGTAGCAATAAATTATGAGTGCTCGCCTCAAGACCGTTTGTTGGCCATTGTTGTGAAATTTTAGCTGATAGTTCCTCAGACAAAGAAGCGATAGAAACAACTCCCTCGCGTAGCTCAGATTGCAGCTTATTGTTTCGTGAAATTTGATCCACGAGATATGCATTTCGCAATCGTGGCTCAAGAAGCGTATCTATCTGAGCGATGCCACGCTCATGGAGCTGACGCACGCTATTTAAATGCGTTGCCAAGCTCCTTGCGGAGAATCCAGT
>CAYGNZ010000363.1:3050-4187 GCA_964351345.1 uncultured Bdellovibrionales bacterium
TGTCGAGATCTGCTGCCCTGTGCAACGCATTTGTGACGACATCCCTATCGACTCCACTGCGTAGTAGCCCCCCCACAGAATCGAGTAAGGCTTGTTCGTCGTGCGTCCCTTTGAAAATTGTAGGGTTCTCATTTTTCAAATTGCTTACCACACGCCCCGCATCCAATCTCGCCCGGAGTTCCGGACCAAGCTCAGCGAATTGCTCACGGGTCAGTCGTTCTCGTGCACTGGCAAGTCCTTCCGCCGTGATCTCATCTCCACTTTCAAGGCGACCCAAAAGCTCGACAAACTCTTGCTCGGGTAAGACATCTCCTGTTCTTTCAACCGCGCCCTGCGCTACTCCTTCTCTCGGCTCTCGTCCCTCGCGAACGATGGAATCTTCAACTCCCTCTTCGGCTACGTGCGGCGAAAATGACTCCTCACTGCCACCACTCGCACCGAAGGGCCGATCCGACGACGCCGTTTCAGAAATATTGTCACCCACATTGCCAAGGTTCTCTCCGGCCCCACTGGCGGAAGCTCCATCGAGTTCGGCATTTGAAGTAAAATTGTAGTCGCCCGGTTGATACGGCGTTCCATCGACAGCCGCCCCGAGAGTACTTGGGTCGGGCCCGACACCGGCACCCACGAGCGCTGCGTCTCCATCACCGAGCTCCGGTGGCCTCGCGTTTCTCGTGTCACCAATAGGTGGCGCGTCGAGAATTCTATCCAAAATTGGATCATCTACTCGTAAAGCATCATCTCCCAGAGAAACATCTGTCGCAACGCGCTCAACATCGGCACTCGCTCGCCGCATGTTCCTACGAATTCCTGCACCGATAGAATTCATAGCACCGTCAAGCCCGGCACCTGAGAAGCCACCCACACTTCCACCGGCAAGAGTTCCGGTCACCCATCGTCGAAACGCGATGGCAGCTCCATCATCCCCGAGGTTCGCTAAACTTTCTGGACTAACCGCTCCCTCAAAAGCCCCACTAACCGCTCCATCAGTCAGTGCTTCAGCCGTACCCACGCCAAGTCTACTCGCAAATTGATCCATTAACTCCACAGTTGCGCGCTCCAGAGTTTCCTCGGTAACCTCGGCTCCAACTTTTTGTAGTTGTCGCGTGGCCATTCGTTTCAGCACCTGCTCTGCTG
>CAYGNZ010000364.1:0-4186 GCA_964351345.1 uncultured Bdellovibrionales bacterium
GTCTCAAGGAGAACGTTATCATGGGCCGACTTGTTCCTGCCGGAACGGGTTTTGTTCCTACTCCATCGGACGAAGTTGGTGTTGAGGTCGAAGGTTCAGATGTTGAAGAACGTGACGCAACCGTTGTTGTGGTGCCGGGTTCTTCTGCGGGAAGCATCGGACACTCTGCATCCTAAGTGCGAGAGACTCTCAGGGTAGTGTCACACTTGTCTACTGGCGGGGTTGCTTCTCGTTGATATTGAGAAGCAACCCTAGGTAGGCGAGACATGAGCAATTCCCTCCCGAAAATTTCAGCAGATCAAATCCAAATTCATTTTGATGCGCTATCCAAAATTGGCAATCTCGGTGGTCGCCTTATGATTGGATATCTGCGCGCTTCCTGGTCAGCAGAAGAAACTGAGGCAATGGAGTATATCCGTTCCCGTGCAACTGCCTATGGTTTTGAAAGTCGCTATGATGAGATTGGAAACCTCTTTATTTGTAGTAACTTCGAGTCCGATAAACCGATCCTCCAGGTAGGCTCACATCTCGATACTGTTCCTCGTGGAGGTTTGTTTGATGGTGGGGCCGGGATTGTTGCCGGTCTTGAGGCGATGCGCGCCGTGAAGAGCAGCGCCGGGGAAAATCTTGATAAAGAACTTGAGCTTGTCATTTGGCGTGGCGAGGAATCAGGAACATTCGACCTCGTCTATAAGGGAAGTAAGGCCGCGTTTGGAGAGCTTGACGCCTCTGCCTTGGAGCGGCAATACGAGGGAAAAACCCTTGAGCAAAACATTATTGCGCAAGGCTATGACCCGAATTTGATCCGTGAGGGAAGGGCGAGCATTCCTCAATCAAAAATTGATCGCATTCACTGTCATATCGAGCTTCATATTGAGCAGGCCCGAAAGCTCGAAATCGATCAGGACGATATTGGCGTGGTGACCAGCATCCGTGGCAATCAGCGACTAAAAGTTTTTCTTCACGGTGAAGCCGCACACTCCGGTGCGACGCCGATGGGCGTTGAGTATCGTAAAGACGCGAACTTGGCTCTTGCTCATGTGCTTGTACGCTTGGATGTGACTGCGGCAGAAGCCTTAGCAAGTGGTGCGGATCTCGTCCAAACTGTTGGTGTGATAAATTCCGATCGAGAAACTAATCTCGCCTTTCCCCAAGTGCATGAAACTGGTCTCACGAAAATCAGTCCCTTCGCTTATTTTTTCTTAGACATCCGCAGTAAATCGAAATCCTTTCTTGAGTCCTATCTTACGAAAATAGACGAAGTGGTGACCGTGACCGCGAAAGAGTTTGCGACCGCTGTTGAGATTGTACCGATTAGTGGTGCGACTCCTATCGAGTCGCTTGATATCGATCTGCAGCAGCGTATTGAACAGGCAGCGAAAGCGTTGGGCTATTCCTCCCAGCGAATGGCGAGTGGCGCGGGGCATGATGCGGCAATTGTAAGTCAGCAGCAGCGATCAGATTCCTCCGGCATACCCACTGCAATGATTTTCATTCCATGTAGAGATGGACTAAGTCACAATCCACTGGAGTTCACGAGTAGTGAGGCGGTGGCAAAAGGGTCAAACGTCATTGCCCAGACTCTTGCGGGATTGCTCCGCTGAAATTCCCCAAATCGAGTCCTGGAAAAGCAAATACCGCCCAAACTACTCGGGTAAAGAAGGTGCAGCTATTTAGTCAATAAACGGCGGCGAGTAGGCCTTAATTTTTAGGCTTTTTGCGGCAATCACAGTCGCCGAAGAAGCCTAACAGCACTGTTTTGCGCTTTGCTGAACTATTCCCTCCTTCGGGGCTGATCTGGGGTCCGAAAGTTTGACATTTCGGGCTTTTGGGTGCTAAAACCGCCGAGCTTTCGCTGATACCTCGCATATTTGAGGATTTCTGAGCGAAAGGAATTTCTCTATCTATCGGTTACATATAGCCGAGAGTTTTTTGTAAAGACTGCGTATTGGTAAGACTTAATGCCTACGATTAACCAGCTAGTTCGAAGTGGACGGAAGAAGCAAAAGAGCCGGGGAACCGCGCCTGCACTTCAGCGTTGTCCGCAAAAACGCGGCGTTTGCGTGAGAGTACAAACTGTTACTCCAAAGAAGCCAAACTCGGCTCTACGTAAAGTCGCAAGAGTACGTTTAACCAATGGTATTGAAGTCACCAGCTACATTCCTGGTGAAGGCCACAATCTTCAAGAACACTCCGTTGTCTTGATTCGCGGTGGTCGAGTAAAGGATCTGCCGGGTGTTCGTTACCATATCGTGCGTGGAAAGCTTGACACGCAAGGTGTGGTTGGTCGAAACCAAAGTCGGTCAAAGTACGGCACGAAGAAGCCGAAACAATAATCTATAGAAGGTAAAGAGTGCCATGTCGCGAAAACGCCGCGAATTCAAAAGAGATATCCTCCCCGACGTCAAGTATAACGATGAGATTGCGGGGCGCTTCATTAATTCCATGATGTGGAGCGGGAAGAAGTCTACGTCTGAGTCCATTTTCTACGGTGCGCTTGATACCATTCAACAGCGTTACAACGAGGAAGGAATCGAAGTATTCCGTAAGGCTCTAGAAAACGTTCGTCCTTTAGTTGAAGTTCGTTCACGCAGAGTCGGTGGTGCGACCTATCAGGTTCCAACGGAAGTTCGTCCAGCTCGACGCGACACGCTCGCTGTTCGTTGGCTCATTTCTCATGCGCGTGAGCGTTCCGAAAAGAACATGAAAGAACGTCTTGCAAATGAGCTGTATGATGCCAGTCAAAATCGTGGCAGTGCAGTGAAGAAGCGAGAGGAAACTCATCGTATGGCGGAAGCGAACCGCGCTTTTGCTCATTATCGATGGTAGTAGTTTTCCGCTAGAGACTTCGGCGTAAGCTAGTCGCGTTTGCGACGGTGACAAAGGGATTTTTCGACAGGTACCTCTCCGATGAGGTTTGCGTTGAGAATTCTCATTGGTCGAGAAATTTCTGAGTAAAACCCGCAAAGCCGATGTCTCCTGTAGTAGCGCGTCGGCTTTTCGTAAGACTTTATTGCAGAGGAAGGCTGTCGGATTCTTTTGAAAAGTTTCTGAGTGAGTTCGTCTCAGTAGAGTCTATTTTTTTGTAAGTTATTAGTTTCGTTTAGATAGAGAACATGGCTGAAAGACAGATTCCCCTAGAAAGAGTGCGCAACATCGGAATTATGGCGCACATTGATGCCGGTAAGACCACGACCACCGAGCGTATCCTCTATTATACCGGGGTAAGTTACAAAATTGGGGAAGTGCATGACGGCGCGGCTACCATGGATTACATGGAGCAGGAGCAAGAGCGAGGGATTACCATTACCTCCGCCGCGACGACCTGTTACTGGAAAGGCTCTGAAGGAGACTTGCCGCAACACCGAATTAACATCATCGATACTCCTGGACACGTTGACTTTACTATCGAGGTAGAGCGTTCACTGCGGGTGCTTGATGGTGCTGTTGCGGTCTTTGATGGTGTGGCCGGTGTTGAGCCACAAACAGAAACGGTATGGCGGCAAGCGGATCGTTATAAAGTTCCTCGCATGTGCTTTGTCAACAAGCTTGACCGTATGGGCGCGGATTTTGACAAGTGCGTTGAGTCGATTCGTGAGCGTCTCCAGTGCGTTGCCGTTCCTTTGATGCTCCCTATCGGAACGGAAGAGAATTTCATTGGAATTATCGATCTCGTTGAAATGAGATCGGTAATTTACGAAGAAGAAACACTTGGTGCGAAGTATCGCTACGACGATATCCCTGAAGAGTATCGCGCAAAAGCGGAAGCCGCTCGAACGGTACTCCTTGATGCAGTTGCCGAGACCGACGAAGAGCTCCTTGAGCAGTACCTCGGTGGCGAAGCGCTTACCGTAGAGCAAATCCGGAAAGGGATTCGCGCTGGTTGCCTCTCGATGTCTTTTGTTCCAATTCTTTGTGGTTCTGCCTTTAAGAACAAAGGGGTGCAGCCTCTTCTCGATGCGGTCATTCGTTATTTGCCTTCTCCTCTTGATGTTCCTGCGATTGAAGGAACAGAAATTGATGACGAAGAGAAAATCGTGAAGAGAAAAGCCGATGACAGCGAGGCCTTCTCTGCGCTGGCGTTTAAGATTATTTCTGATCCGCACGGCACCTTGTCCTTTATTCGCGTTTATTCCGGTGAAATCAACGCCGGAGATTCTGTGCTCAATCCGCGGACTGGTAAAAA
>CAYGNZ010000365.1:0-2643 GCA_964351345.1 uncultured Bdellovibrionales bacterium
AGGGAATTTTTTCAATTCTCGAGCTACCCAGGTCGACAAGATGGCATAGAGAATGAGCATCTCAGACCTACGCAGCGTTTTGTGATCTCTCCTTCGGCTGCCGCAAAGAGTATACGGGCATGTATCTCAGCGCGTTCTACCGCGTCCGAATACGCCACGCTCATTTTTGATGCAGAGAAACAAACTCGAGAAAAACTGATTCACTTTCATCATGCCAATCAGCAAGAGAATGGAATAAGTGAATCTGCATTTGTGCAGCGCTTTTTTGATGCGCTACCGCAGAAGTCGAGCGTGTTCGTCTCGGCCAGTTTACTGCTCCGTGAGGCTGAACATTTTTCTGGACTCATGCCAGAAGGAGTGCAGATTTCAGCAAACCGCGGAGCGACTGGGATAGATGGAGTGCTTTCCTCCGCACTCGGTTTTGCTGCGGTGAGAAATTCCCCGCTACATGTACTTATTGGCGATCAAGCCTTGCTGCATGACCTCAATGCCCTCTCTCTTGTGCAAGCACAGGAACAGCTTTGCCATATCTTTGTCGTGAATAATTCTGGTGGTTCGATATTCCACTTCTTCAACGTAGGCAAAACCAATCAAATGCTAGAGAACGCGCATCCATGGCAATTTGAGCATGCCGCAAAGATGTTTGATTTAGCATACGAGAATCCAAAGGATCTCGATCAGCTGACAAAGGTCTGGCAGCAAGCAACACGCTCTACACTTTTTGAACTGAAACTCGATGGTGAAAAGAGCGTCGCTGATTTTAAAGCGAGTGATTCCTTGTTGTAAACAATGAGAGCCTGGCCGCATAGCATTCTTGGCGAGCACCATCGCCAAACCGTAATCTTCATCCATGGATTTCTCGGAGAGGCCGATGATTGGCGCGAAGTAGCTGAGAAACTCTCAGCGGAGTACCGTTGCGTGATATTTGACCTACCCGGACATGGACGAAACGAGGAAAACATTAGTCAAAAAGGTTTCAATGACTTAGTGCGAGAGGTGTCGCAATTCATTCAAAACGTCGGTGGAGCTGAATCTATTGTCGTGGGCTACTCGCTTGGCGGTAGACTTGCGCTTGCAGTCGGAATTCACTATCCGCAGCTGATTGCAAAACTCATACTGGTGAGCGCCACCCCGGGCATTGCCTCAGAAAGCGAGCGGGCCGCGAGAAAGAATCATGACCAACGCCTCGCCCAAGAGATAGTTTCCGGTGGGATGCGTGATTTTCTAGAGTCTTGGTACTCTCTTTCTGTTTTTTCGACACTTGAGCACAAGCTCGACCTTCGGCATGCACTCATTAATAAGAAAGCCACTCTCGAGCCCCACCGGGCTTCGGCGAGTCTATCTGCTTTTGGTCCAAGTGCGCAGGAAAGTTATTGGACACGCTTAGGGCAAGTGCAGGCTGAGGTTTTGTTACTTTGCGGTAAAGAAGACCGAAAGTTTGTCGACATTGCAGAAAAAATGAAACGCGAAATGGGAAAGCGTGCTCGTGTGCTTGAAATTCCTGATTCGAGTCATATCGTCCACCTTGAACAAGCAGACGTAGTGGGAGAGAAAATAGCAGCGTTTCTAGGCAATTCTAGGAGAGGCGGGCAGCTTGAAAGCACCTAAGGAGGGTGCTAGTTTTTCCAGTTCAAACAGTGGCATCTAGTAAACGAGGTCTAGGATAGGGGAGTAACAGAGATGAGCAGCATTAGCTGGCAAGAGTCGGCTCAGTTTGAAGAAATTGAGTATCATAAAGCAGAAGGCATCGCCAAAATTTGCATCAATCGTCCCCACGTTCGTAACGCGTTTACTCCGCTCACGGTTCAAGAAATGCAGCGAGCTTTTGAAGACGCTCGAGAAGATCCCGAGATAGGAGTAATTATTCTTACAGGAAAAGGTAAGGAGGCGTTTTGTTCCGGGGGAGATCAGAAGATTCGGGGAGACTCTGGTTACAAAGACAAGTCTGGAGTGCATCGCCTCAATGTTCTTGATTTACAACGACAAATTCGTACTCTTCCTAAACCGGTTATCGCCATGGTTGCAGGCTATGCGATTGGCGGGGGGCATGTGCTGCATGTGGTATGTGATCTTAGTATCGCGGCCGATAACGCGGTGTTTGGACAGACCGGCCCGAAAGTAGGATCATTTGACGGTGGTTTCGGGGCTTCCTATTTGGCTCGCAACATTGGACAAAAAAAGGCGAGAGAGATTTGGTTTCTGTGTCGGCAGTACTCTGCTCAAGAGGCGCTCGATATGGGACTCGTCAATGCGGTCGTCCCTTACGAGCGTTTAGAAGAGGAAACAGTTCAGTGGTGCCGAGAGATTCTACAGAATTCACCTATCGCAATTCGCTGTTTGAAAGCCGCGTTAAATGCAGATTGTGATGGCCAGGTGGGCTTACAAGAGCTTGCTGGAAACGCCACCATGCTGTTCTACATGACCGAAGAAGGCCAAGAGGGTAAAAACGCTTTTAACGAAAAGAGGAAACCAGACTTCTCAAAGTTTCCGCGCGTCCCCTAGCAACATGCCTATTTCATGCCCGCTTGCAGCGACTAGTACGAGGAATCCAGAGGCAGTTGCCATTGAGCTGAGCAACTCCTCGGTCACTTTCTCGGAGCTTGATACAATCGTTCGGGCGTATCAAGCTGTTCTTAAATCTGA
>CAYGNZ010000365.1:2653-4178 GCA_964351345.1 uncultured Bdellovibrionales bacterium
GAGAGGTGCTTGCCGTTGCCAGTGCCAACAGCCTTGACTATATCGCAGTCCTTCTGGCCTGTATGCGCCAAGGAATAGTTGTTCTTCCGCTTCATTTACGCCTTACCGAGAGCGAGTGGCAAACGCAGCTTGAGACGGCGAATGCGAAGTTGGTCTTGTCTGAGTCTGAACTTTCGAATCTTCCATTTCCGCGCATGTCGTTTGAGCAGTTGCAGAACCGTGCAGCGAACCTAGAGCCGAACACTGATGCATCCCCAGAAGTAGTGCCCGAGGCAATCTTTGCATTGCTGTTTACCTCCGGCTCTTCTGGACACGTAAAATGCGTCCGTCTGAGTGTACAGAACTTTCTTTTCTCTGCGCAGTGCTCCAATCAAGTGACTTGTCTTGAACACGGTGAGCGTTGGTTACTCTCTCTCCCGCTGTACCACGTTGCAGGATTAAGTATAGTATTTCGCGCCTTGCTCGCATCAGCGGCAATTCGTGTTCCCCAAACCTCTGACCTCGCGGGAGTTCGAAACGCCTTGTCTACTCCAGGCCTGACGTATCTCTCCCTTGTGCCAAGCATGCTCGCGAGTCTACTTGATGACCCAGCGAGTCTTTCTGCATTGAAAGCCAGTAGGTGTGTGTTACTCGGCGGTGCCGCGACTCCACAACCATTGGCTGAGAAAGTCATCGAACAGGGAATACCGGCCTATTGTTCGTATGGGATGAGTGAAACTTGTTCCCATGTGACTCTCGCGAAGCTTTCAACAGACGCTGCAAAAATTGGCAGTTCAGGACGGGCGCTTCCTGGAATGGAAATTGAAATCCACAACGATCAAGGACAAGCCGTTGCTCCGGGAGTCGTTGGAGAAATCGCGATTAAAAGTGAGAGCGTTTTTGACTCGTATCACAATCCTAGCGATACGAAACGTATGCGCGGTTCTTGGTTTCTTAGCAATGACTTAGGCTATCTCTCAGAGAGTGGAGAGATCATCGTGGGGGGGAGACAAGAAGAAATGATTATCTCTGGAGGAGAGAACATTCACCTTGCTGAGATACGACGTTGTGCAGAAAATCATCCCGATATTGGGGACTGTGCAGTGATTGCTGAAGCGCATCCGCGATGGGGACAGCGCCCCGTATTGCTCTACACAGAAGCTTCTCCTGGAGGACTTCCCACCGAACGCTTGCAGCACTACCTTCGTGAAAACTTGGCGGCAATCAAATGTCCAGAACGAATAGTGCTCCTCTCTCGCTTCCCCAAGACCGCCATTGGTAAGGCCGATATCTCGCGTTTGCGTGAGTTCGTCGGCTTAAAAAACTAGAAGCTAACTACCGAAAATTATTAAATATTATTACCAAACCTCTCCCTGGAGGTAACTGATGCGATCAAAGACCGCATATCATAGGTATGGAGAACCTCGAGAAGAAAACGTTTCAAGGACCTCGATGCTGTGAGTGCGGCAAGGAAATGCCTGCTCAACGAGCGACCTACGAAACGAACTATCGCTTATACTGTGATCGCTGCAAGCCTATTGCAGAT
>CAYGNZ010000366.1:0-4177 GCA_964351345.1 uncultured Bdellovibrionales bacterium
GGAATAGATCTTCGGAGAGAGAACCGTTCTTGGTGCTCATAAAGCTCCGGAAAAGCGGAAGCTGCGCTTAGGCTCGCGCTTCGGCTTCGGCTTCACCGCCGTATATCAAGATACGGCTGCAGCCAGGGCACTGAAGCAGCATGTTGCCGGCGATAACTTGGTTGTACATCTGCGCCGGAAGCGCGCGATAGCAGCTTCGGCACGCTCCGTCGCGGACGATTGCAATGGAATCCCCCGGATAGCGGATATTCACTTTTTTGTAGAGGTTGCGAAGGCGATCATCGACCTTGCCCAGCAGCGTTTCTCGTTTTTTCTCCAAGGAGCTCAGCTGCTTCTCGCAGTCGGCGATAGACCCCTCGCCGTCTTTGGCATCCTTTGCATATTCGGCTTCAAGTTCTTTGAGCTTATCCTCAATCAGCGCCTTCTCTTCTTCAAGCCTGGTGGTGACTTCCATTGCTTCCATGGCTGTTTTTTCCATGGTTTCCATCACACGCGTGGCGATATCTAGTTCGCGCTCAACCAGCTTCGCGCTCTTCGCGCCCCCGAGCGTGGTGAGCTGCTTGCGGCGCTCTACGATTTTTGTTTCTTCGTCTTTAAGACGGTGCTCTTCAAGCGCTTGACGCGAGGCGCTCTCCTTGTAGATGCCCTCAACCTCTTCGAGTTTACCTTTGTAAGCCTCGATTCTCGCGCTAAAGGTCTCTAATTTGCTCTCGGTCTCGCTCTTCTTGACGCTAAGATCCTGAATCTCTTTGTCGACTTCTGCGAGTGCGAAAAGGGTTTTGCTTGAGTCTTTCACTTCGGTTTCGTAACTCTAAAAATGTCAGCAGGTGAATAGGCGCTTTGGTTTACACACGTTCACCCAAAGCCCAAAACTAAAAAGCCCGATACAAGTTCCCCCGATACAAGTTCCTCCGGGGCGAACCTCCCATACCAAAATCTCGTACCAAAATGAGGTTGGTGGCCCCACCAGGACTTGAACCTGGGACCCGCCGGTTATGAGCCGGATGCTCTGACCAACTGAGCTATGGGGCCCCACAGGAAGAGGAAACTAACCCGAGGACAGCATTCCGTCAAACCCCAGATAAAGACTCAACATTCCTTTATAGATGAGTAGCTTAATCGTAAATAAGCGCCGAGCGAACTTGCCCCAATTGCTTAACTAAACCTAACTCTTATCCACAAATGTTTTGAGTTTCTTCAGCCGGCTAGGGTGGCGGAGTTTACGCAAGGCTTTCGCCTCGATTTGTCGAATTCGTTCACGAGTAACATCGAAGTTCTTCCCCACCTCCTCAAGAGTATGGTCACTTCGCTCACCGATTCCGAATCTCATCCTGAGCACTTTCTCCTCCCGTGGGGTGAGCGTGGCCAAGACCCTTCGAGTTTGCTCCTGCAAATTCAGATTTTCAACCGCATCAGAAGGTGACACCACCCGCTTGTCTTCGATAAAATCGCCAAGCTGACTATCAGCGTCATCACCGATCGGTGTTTCAAGCGAGATCGGCTCTTTTGCAATCTTAATAACCTTACGCACCTTCTCAACAGAGATGTCCATCCGCGAGGCGATCTCTTCTGGCGTTGGTTCTCGTCCTAGTTCTTGAACGAGATAGCGTTGGACCCGCACAAGCTTATTGATCGTTTCGATCATATGCACAGGAATTCGAATCGTTCTCGCTTGGTCAGCGATCGCCCGGGTAATCGCCTGGCGAATCCACCAGGTTGCGTAGGTAGAAAATTTATACCCTCGCTGATACTCGAACTTGTCTACGGCCTTCATCAAACCGATGTTTCCTTCCTGAATCAAATCTAGGAATTGCAGTCCGCGATTGGTGTATTTTTTTGCGAGCGAGACCACGAGGCGTAGGTTTGCCTCCACCAGCTCCTGCTTGGCGTTGTAAACTTTGAGTTCTCCGCGATCAATTGTCAGAACGGTAGAGCTGAGCTCTTCCGCAGTGAGAAGGGTTTTTCCTTCTACTTCACGAATAATGTCTCGTGCTTCCGAAACCGATGTCGCAAATTCCCTGGCCTCTTGTGCGCGAAGCTTTAATCGTCGGCACACTCTCTTGAACGCAAGTTGGTCGCCCGATTCGATTTCATCAAGGGCAAGGAAGATGTCGTCAAGATCCCGTCCGGTTTCCTTTTGCGCTCGGTTAAGAAGTTGCGTCGCTCCCGACAAGGAGCGGAGATACTCCTTCTTTCTTGCGATAATGTGCTCAAGATGTTTCTGCGTAAGCTGTAAATCATCGATTTTTTCGGCAGCCTTGTCGCGGCACTTCTCGTATTTCTTCTTCGCGTCTTTGTATGCCTTAGATTCCTTATTTTTGCTGGCCTTTTGCAGCGCCTGGAAGGTGTCTTCGGTTGTTTTGCGTAGCTTTTTTATGCTCGTGACTTTCTTGAAGAATTGTTTCTTCAATTCTTCTTCATCAGGGGTGACCTGCGGAGCAGCCTCTTCCTCCTCTCCTTCACCATCTTCGTCAGAGTCAGAATCGTCGTCGCTTTCGCTATCCTCAGCCGGAGTATCGTCATCAGCGAAAAGATCGCGTAGTCGCACAAGACCTGCTTTGAGCTGATCCGCTAATTCAATGACGTACTGCAGGGCAACGGGTGACCTGCCGACCTCAACCAGAATCTCAATCTCGCCCGCCTCGATTCGCTTGGCGATTACTACTTCACCTTCGCGTGTCAGTAGGCTCACGCCTCCCATTTCACGCAAATACATTCGAACAGGATCAGTGCCTTTTCCTACACCCGGTGTGCTCTGGTTGGCGTCGTAGTCAGAGGTAGGTTCACTAATACGCAAGCGGGGGCCGCTGGAGGGAGTATCGGAGTCATCGTTTGAACTCTCATCTGAGGCATCAACTTCGACATCATCATCGTCGTCATCGATGAATCCGAGGAGTTCATCAACTTCTTCCTCGTCTCCGTCAACAGCCGCGTCGGCGCCAGTTCGCCCTTTTTTAGGACCTTCACTGCTACCGGTCTGTCGTTTTGATCCTTGAGAATTTCTCGCCATGTAAAAACTACCTTCCTCGCCCTTCGTATTGAGTACCGCCGTGAAACTTGCCGACCGTCTTCGATCCTTAATCAGTTGGCCCTAATGAATTGAATTAACTCCGCTGAGTCTCAGAAAACAGCAGCAGGCCTCAGATTAATTATCCGCAACTCTCCGATATAATGGAGATTCATTCAAGGGTACAACTCCGCTCCTTGGCGAATTTATCTGAGCCAATTGTTTACCCATCAAGTGGGTCGCAAAAAACGAAGTAAGTATCCACCGCTGCGGTATAAACTCTCTCTGAGTCGCTAAACCTGCAGTCACGTGCAACTTTCCGCAGGGTAGTATACTCAAAAGCAGTTAAAGTAGCGAACATCTATGATTCCAGATACTTAGCAGCTTGCGCCTTAATCGTTCTCCTCTGCGGAGACTCGCTCAAGCGCTTTTCGCTTCTCCAACTTGCTCTGAGCAAGCCGAAGTCGTTCGGCTGCATCTATTTCGGTAGAGCGCTCCTCTTCGCCCCTGATTTGAACCATTTGATTGAGCAAACCCTGCCTACGAGCAATTTTTGCAGCCTGCGAGAGCACACGAGTAGGATTACCCCCGCCCACATCAAATTGCCGTAGCAGCTCATCAAGTATCGCGGTTGGTTTTATCGAGAATTCTTGCAGCAGAGCATGAATCTTTGCTCTTCCTTCCTGATCGATACATTCATCAGGCACCTTCACTGGTAGGCCCTTCTCTGCCACGTGTTCAAGAAACTTGAGTATATTCTCCGGTAGTGCTGAATTCTCCCCTTCTTGCTCAGAGCCGATCAACGAGGGGATTTCTAAGACGGTTGGGGCAAGAAGCGGCTCGCTGAGAATCGCAACGATGAGTTCATGATGAAAACGCTCATTACTTCGCGAAAAATTATTGGAGTTTTTTTGCTCAGTCTCTTCCTCAGCTTCGGCACTTTCAAACGAATAGCTATCAACCGGCGGTGAATGCTCTGTGTAATCAGAGGAGAAGTTCTGAGCAGAGGACAAAGTATACGATTGCTTAGTGTTCGAGAGTGAATAGTTTTTATTGGAGGAAGATGCATAGGAGTTAGAGCGTTGCGCGTTAACAGCTCGCTGTTGTTGATTCTGCACGATTGAGGCTAAGGAGGAGGCCGAAATGCCTAAAAACTCTGCAGCCTCCTGA
>CAYGNZ010000367.1:0-689 GCA_964351345.1 uncultured Bdellovibrionales bacterium
CTCTGATCCGAACTTTAGAATCAAAAGTGGAGCACTACGCCGCTGAAGGACTCGAGGCATTCGAATCTTTTCGAGCCACGCATCTGAATAGAAAAGCTATCGCCGTGCTTCGAGCCGAAGTCTCCCAAGGCTTGGCCACAGTGACTCGATTTAGCGAGCGGGCTTTATCTCGCGCGCTTGAGACGCGTTACGAGCCTCGTGCAGACAACAAGCTTCGTCAATCGCAGGATTCAATTCTCCAAATGCTCCGTCTTCAGGAACCTCAGAGTTCCAGCTCGTTTAAAAATGTCATTCCCTCTGCAAGGCACACCCAGTATCGCCCACAACGCACACTCAACGACATCTCGGAACTAAGAGAGTATCACCTCCAAAGCGGCAAGGCCGCGTTTGAACGCTTTTAACTGTCGTGGGTCACGCGCTTTGGCTATCTCAGCCGCCACCGCGAGAGGCTTTCCTTCAGGCTCCGCGTGCGCGAATCGAAACTGAGTGGTCGGGAAGACCACTTCAGGCTCCGCTTGAATACTCCCTCGCGTTCTTTCCAGGGGGACTGGCTCTGAGCGGATCTATCGCCCGAGAACTGAGTTCTCTGCCAGGACAGCGCCCTGAATTCCAAGCGGGGCTTTGGCAAGGCGATGTAGTTGAGCTTTTTCTCGGTCAGCGCGATAGTGAAGAATATTTGGAACTAAATC
>CAYGNZ010000367.1:699-4173 GCA_964351345.1 uncultured Bdellovibrionales bacterium
TGGTGGGCGCAGCATTTTGGTTCGTATCGAAAGGCCTCTCAGGAGCAAACGTGCGAGAGCTTAGAACCACAGATCTATTCGCTTCCCGGCAAGCAATCTTGGCAATTCTACCTCAGTCTTGAGCTCGCCCTCCCCCCAGTCGAGCAGCGTACTTGCAATGTCTCAGCTATTTTTGGCTCTCACCAGCGAGACTACCTCACCGCCTGCCCTCCACCTGAAAAAGCAAGCGAAGCCGATTTCCATTTGTCCGCCTTACGGAGGCCCCCGCTACTCTTGCCTGCTTTCTTCGGCAGCGAATCACCGCCTACGATTTGTAAGTAATTCACCCAAAAATACCCCTCGCCACCTGCTTTTTTAATAAAGCCTTTACGCATTAGGCTCATCAAAATATCCTGAATCGTCGGCCAGCGTTGTTGATGCCGATGATCAGAATCGCCGTACGAGTTAGATCCACAGTAATGTCGCAAACCCAAAACAAAAAAAAGATCGTCACTCTGGAACGTAAAGCGGCTCGCCACGGCATGAGCAAGCAACGCTACCTCCTGTTTCGCTCGATTTCGAATTTACAAAAATTCGTAAATGGTGCTCCGTTTAATCTCGCGGTCGCCATCCTCATTCTTGCAAGTGTGGTGCTCATTTTCGCCGAATTTCTCCTTCCCCTCGGCGCCATGCACGACGAAGTAGTACAGCTCAACGATATCATCACCTGGTTTTTCGTCGTTGAACTGTCACTTCGCTACCTTGTTGCGCCAAGTAAGGTTCGCTTCTTTCAAAATTTTTGGATCGATATTCTCGCGGTTCTGCCGATACTAAGAATATTCCGAACACTTCGTTTGCTTCGCCTACTACGTTTGCTGCGACTCACTCGCGCAATGATGATCCTCCTTCGACAGTCAGGATGGCTCTCTGCACGCTTGGAACGATACTTCGGCAGTTTCGGCGTGCTCGTAATGACCGCATTGATGCTGGTTGTGTGTGGCACGTTGGCGCTACTCACCATTGAGCACACCAGCAGCCCTGGATTGTCTCCTTTTGATGTCTTTGTGGAGAAAGTTTGGCAAACCGCTTTTCTCTTTGTCTCAGGCGAGGTTATCGGTGAGCTACCTGGCACGGTTGAGGGCCGCGCAATCTCGCTCCTTATTAGTATTTCTGGACTGGTCGTCTTTGCGATAATGGTCGGAACGATCTCCGCTTCGATGACCGCTTACTTTAGGACCAAAATGGACGCAAAAGACTTATCTCTCTCCGACTTGCATGATCACACGATTATTTGCGGCTGGGATCGAATGGGCGGGCTGATTTTATCCGAACTAGAAACCGTGCATGACCTTTGGCAACGCGGTGTGGTGGTTATCGCTGAAACTGAAGCGAATATCGTTGAGGAAGGCTCGATTCGAGATTCGAGAAGACTCTTCCATATCCGCGACGATTTCACCAAAATGGACATACTAGAGAAAGTCGGAGCAAAACGAGCTCGCTCTGCCATCGTGCTCGCCGACAAAGGACGTAACCTCGGGGATCAGGACAGAGATGCCAGAACGGTGCTTGCCGCTCTGACCCTTGAGAAGCTCAACCCAAAAATCTTTACCTGCGCCGAGCTGCTCGATGAGGTCAACGCGACGCACCTAAAAATGGCTGGCGTTGAAGAGATTATTTCACGCACGAGTCTCACGGCAGGACTGTTTGCCACGACCTTGGTAAACCGAGGAATTAGTTCAGTAGTCGGTGATATTCTGACCCACAAAGAAGGCGCGTATCTTCGCAAGTTCTCCCTTCCGTCAGAATTTGTGGGGCATCCATTTATCGAAGTATTTGATTATTTCAAAAGAACGTTTGACGCGACCATCCTTGCAGTAGATTGGATTGAAGAAGGACGTTCCCAACGCCATCGCAACCCTTCGCACTCACGCGCAATGGAGGCAGAAGATATCCTCGTCGTGGTTGCAAAAGTTGATTCAGAATTTAAGGAATTAACCTGGCGGTAGGATTCAATGTGCCGGAGCTTAGTTTCCGCTCTCGGCTTGCGCCTCCGGCAAAGCATCCGAAATAAGGGTGTCCTCATCATCGTCGAGCGCTTGGAGGATACTTTGAAATAACACTCGAACAGAAGCCGCTACCGGAATCGCCAAAATCATTCCGACAAGACCAAAAAGGTCTCCGCCAATAATCAGCGCCACCATCACACCGAGAGGATGTATACCCACACTCTCGCCTACTATCTTCGGCGTAAGAAAATTCCCCTCAAAGATCTGTATCGCAACAAACACCGCATACACCACGAACAAATGACTTAAGCTCGGCTCGCTCACCAACGAAATAATCGTTGCGAGAAGAAAGCCTATCGCCACACCCAAATAAGGCACGATGTTGAGCAAGCCGGTCAGTGTGCCCACCACAAATGACCACGGCAAACCAACGAGGCTAAATCCGATAATATAGAGTGCTGCAAGCACGAGACTTACGGTGAGTTGACCTTTGAAGAAGGCATAGACGTGACGAAGGATTTCTTTCGCCACCGGCAACAAGCGTGCCTTGACCTCCTCATCCATAAAACTGCCAATCGTTAAATGAATTCTGCGCAAATCCCTTGCGATATAAAAGACAAAGAAGGGCAATAGAAACAAATTAAAGATTGTCAGCGCAAGCGAATACCCTTTTAAGGCGGTCGCTCCAAGTGCTTTTCCCGCAGCACGAAGCTGTTCTACCCCGAGGGCGGAGAGATGAGTGCGCACCTCGTCTGCAATTTCGTCCGTGTTCTGCGGTGCGATAATGCCGAACCAATCTTCGGCAATCGTTCCGAGTCGTCCGATCGCCGATTGCGAGTAGGAAGGAAGGTTCTTTATCAGCTCCTGATACTCGATAATAATCTGCGGAACGGCGAGCGCGAAAAGCAAGGTGGTAAGCAGAACAAATCCTCCACCAAGCGCAACAATAGAAAACGCACGTGAAATTCCTTTTTTCTGCAACGCGCTCACCACAGGATCAAGCAGAAGCGCAATGCCGTAGGAAGCAAGAAGTAAGGCAGAGACTTCTTGCACTTGAAGCACAAAGAAGAAAAAAAGGATTGCACAGAGCGTCCAAAAAACTCCCTTCTTGTGCGTAGAGAGTGAATCTTGAAGATACAAAACGGTTTGCTCTAATTCACTTTTGCTCACAAGCAGCCTTATTGGAAAGTAAGTATTGGCGAGCCAAAAAGCTCTTCAACTTTGTTACACAGAGTCTCTGACGGAGCAATCTTCAAGGTGCTTGGCAGTGCAATCCACGTTTCACTATGAGCTTGGCGACGAACCAGGAGGCGCACGGGACACCCTCCCTCATGAGTCTCCAGGAGCTGATATAATGGCTTCAACAAGGCCTCATCATGCTTCGTCGCATCCAAATGGATTAGTGCCTGCGTCGCGCTTTCATCCCGTAGAGAAATCAGGGATTCGCCTTTATTGGCTATCATGTTCCGTCGCTCGTCGGAGCCATCAA
>CAYGNZ010000368.1:0-4151 GCA_964351345.1 uncultured Bdellovibrionales bacterium
GTGAAAAGATCTTCACGATTTCGCAAAATGTAACAAATCGTTTGCAGCGATATCTCTCTGTTGATTCGAGTGTTCTTGAGCCTCCGCTTCCTCTACTCGGCAGATACTATCAAGGCCAGCCGAGCAATTATATTCTCTCCGTGGGAAGGCTTTGCAGTATCAAACGTGTTGATATGATGATCAAAGCGATGCCCTTACTGCGAGATAGCCTTACGCTTAAAATTGTGGGCAAGCCCGATGAGCCCGCGATTGAGGAATATCTTCATAGCGAAATTGAGAAGCATCACTTATGGCACCGAGTAGAGTTTCTCGGGCGTGTGAGCGAAGAGGAGCTACTCGCACTCTACGCAGAGGCGTATTTGGTGTACTACGCACCCTTTGATGAGGACTACGGCTTCGTTACGCTTGAGGCATTGGCAAGTGGATGTCCAGTGGTGACCGCGTCGGATAGTGGTGCAGTGTTAGAATATATTCAGCACGGGGAGAATGGGATAATTGTTGAGCCTAGTGTCGAGGCGCTTGCAGCGGGAATTAACGAATTCGTTGCCGAGGATTCAAGGAGAGATGAGTTACGTGCTCATTGTCACTATGAAGCGAAGAGAGATTGGCGAGCGATTGCGAGAGCCTTTATTGAAGCGCATGCCTAGCGCGTGGAGCGAGTGACGAAAGCCTCAGCTTGTTCGGCCGCTTCGACAATGGCTCGAAGCTGAAATTTCTTTTCTTCTGCCTCCGATAGGTTGAGCTGAGAATAGAGCTCTCGAGCCAACTCACCGTACCCTGACTCCGCGAGTGCCTTGATGAATTCAATCTGGCATAGATAGAATTCTCGTCCGTCATCGGGCTCACAGCGTGCCGCAGCGTTGATTAACTTTTTTACCGAAAGGGGGAGAAGCGCTGATTCATATTGTCTAAACACTCTAAAAATTTTGCGTGCACGTGAGGAGTCGAAGGTAGGGAAAATATCCTCCAAACTGACTCTCTCTGCGATTCCATCGAACTCCAACATTGCTAACATGATTGCAACGTCCAGGTCTGAGGGACCACCATCGCCGTTGATGAACCCACGAATACGAAGGTGAAGTAGCATGTCGCGGCAGGGCGCGGAGGAGCGTTCCCATCCTCGAAAGAAGGTATCTTGATTTCCAGGACATGCCATTCGCACGAAATCAAACAGCGCGTCTTTCTCAATCTCATCGTTGGAGAGGGCATAGCCAAAAAGTGCCATATTTGCACTACGACGTCGCCACGGTTCGCCGACGGGAGTGGAGAGCCAGGCTCGGATCTCGAAATCTTTGCCGACGAAAAAGTCACGCCCCGCTTGAAAGGCAAGAGAGGGATGCTCCAGTGAATGCAACTTGCCCTCAGGAACAGCTTGTTTTGGTAGCCATACTTCGGTTGCGAGTAAGGCGTAGAGGCTTGGTATGTTGATGCTGCCGAGGTCATACTGCGCTTGAGGGGCGGACTCGAATCGCTTGAACATTCCTCTGACTGATTCAGCGTCAAACGGAGCGTCACTACCTAGAATAATAAGGTCACCGTTTACTTCAAAAAGTCTGAGGTAACGAAAGGAGTTACCAAACGTGCGAATTACGCTTAGGACCGCCTCTTCTGAAATGGAATACAATTGGATCCACTGACAGTAGACACCTTTTGGGTTCAAGCGTTTTTTGATGATTTCGTAAAACTCGGTAGTGAAGAGACGCTCCACTCCGGTCACCCAGGGATTACTCGGCTCGGAAACAACAAGGTCATACTCTTGTGTTTCTCCTCCGAGTACTCGGTATGCATCGTCGATCGACCACTCCACTTTTGGATTACGGGTGACATTGTAGTTTCCGTAGTCAAAAAAGTGGGCAAGCTCTCGAATCACCGGGGAAATCTCGATAATTCGCACTTTTTCTATTTCGGGATACTGGGTGAGTGCTCCCGCGGTCACACCCAAGCCAAACCCAATGACTGCCGCATTTTTAACCTCAACGGAGCTGAGCAGCGTCGGTAAATGAGTTGCAAGAAGCATCGTCGACATATCTCTGTCGAATAGTCGGCCGTCGGATTTCCCGTTTACTTTAATGTTGCGTGTCACCTTTGGCGCATCGTCAAATTGACCGCGGCTTGTCCGGGTGCTCGGCATTTCGCTTACCGTTACTGTGGTATTAGGCCCGTCCTCATGGGCGAGGATAGTTGTCCCAGTCATCTTCCTTTTGTAGAGGACGTCTGCTCCGTCAAAGCTGAAGGCTGTAGGAGTTCGACTTCGAAAAAGCCCTGAGGACATTCTTTCGGCTTCCCAAGGCGGAAGTGAAAAAGTGCTTACGATGAGTAGGCTAAGGAAAATGAGAATTGGTGTTGCGGGAAGGGCCTTCGCGGTTCCTCGAATACTTAAAGAGAGAAAGGCACTGAACGCGAGCCCGTAGAGGCAAATGCGAAATACATCGTGCGCTTGCAGTACGTAGAGCGCAAGGTAGCCGCCGAGCAATGCACCCAGAACACAACCAATAGTATTGAACGCATAGATTCGCCCGACAAATCTTCCTAAATCCTTATGAGCGACCTCGATACTACGAAACAGTAGCGGCATTGTCGCTCCCATCGCACCAATGGGGATGGCGAGCAAAAGGCATAAGACAATAAAAAGTGCGAGGTAGTAGGGGTAGAACGCTTGCGGCACGGAAGAGAAAAACACGCGGATAACATGAGCGCCATACGGCCAATAGCCGATGCTCAAGTACAGCAGCGCTGCGGAGACGCACGCGATCGTCTGGTTGAGCCACAAGGGGACCGCGAAGCTTTTTTCTCGGACCTTCCATGCGCCAACCGCCAACATCAAGATAAACGCGGCGACGACCATGGTAAATGAGTACTCCGAGGCGCCGGCTGAGAGCGCGACCACGCGCATCAGAATCACTTGAAGACTGAGCGAGCAAAAGCCTGCAATTAAGGCGATGAGAGAAGTTCGAACCTTATGCGGTAACTGCGTGGGCAGAGCATTCGTCTCGCTTGTTTCTGTATCCTCTTTCAGCTCATCGTTTTGAACCAAAAATGCGGAGAACATGAAGAGCAGTCCTGCAACAATGTTGATAGGCGCTGCAAAGAGCAGGGTTGTTCGCAGTCCAAAGGCAGGAAGAAGATAAAATCCGGCAAGCACGCAGCCGAAAAACGCACCTCCCGTGTTAATTGCATAGACTTGAGAATGCACCGTTGAGGCAAGAGATTTATCTTTTACCAAGCCTTGAGTCAGTAGGGGTAACGTGCCGCCCATGAGAATTGTGGGAGGTCCAATGAGAACACTGGCGATAACGAAATCCAAAATCAGCGAAAGCTTGCCACCTGAGCGTAAGATTCCCACGTTCTGCCAAAGCGCGTCATAGATATAAGGGAAGCTTATGCTCCAAAGCCCGATGCCAATCTCGATAAGACCAACCCAAAGCAAAAGGGCAGTGGCGCGACGCCCTCGGCTTCCTCGTCCAAACACTCCGTAACCAATTGATAGGCCGCCTAAGAATACTGCGAGAATAATGGCACTCGCCCGTGCTTGGCTGCCGAGCATGTTGGAAAGATATCGGTGCCAGGTGACCTCGTAGATCAGACCCGTTGCGCCTGTAAAAAGAATCAGCACCAGTGAGCTATACCGAAGAGCCAGAGAGTCGGAGCTAAGTTTTCTCATAACAGGGTTTGCGCCGGGCGAGGGAGAAATCTTTATCAGAAAGGTACGTAAGGTGAATAGATGCTACCTGCTCGCCGGTTTGTTCTAAAAGAAGCATCGAAGTAGTATATGTAACTATATACGTGAAGCTTCTTTCTCGGTAGAATTATTTGAGATTTCAACCGCATACGCTTCTCGTCTCCTTTCAATGTCGTAGTCTGGCTACTACGGAAATTTTTTAGGGTATCTAATGACCGAAACTGCACCTTCAGCGCTCCGCCCATTTAAGAAAGTACTGGTTTGTAATCGCGGGGAGATTGCGATTCGGGTTTTTCGCAGTTGTACCGAGTTAGGGATTTCGACTGTAGCGATATTTAGTCACGAAGACCGTTTTTCTCTTCACCGCTATAAAGCGGATGAAGCCTATCAAGTAGGCAAAAAGGGACGTCCCGTTCAATCGTATCTCGATATTGATTCCATTATCGCTATTGCAAAAGACACAGGTAGTGAA
>CAYGNZ010000369.1:0-4149 GCA_964351345.1 uncultured Bdellovibrionales bacterium
AAGAAGGCTATTCTGATTCAGCCGGAATGTACATCGTTGATATCCAAGGAAGAACACTGTTTTTTGCCGACACCTCAATCAATCCCGATATGACTGCTGAGCGTCTGGCAAATATCGCGATGATGACTGCGGAGTTTGCACAAAGCATGGATATTACCCCTCGGGTGGCCATGCTCTCGTTTTCAAACTTTGGCAGCGTGAAGCACCCCCATGCTCGAATGGTGCGCGATGCGGTGGAGATTGTGCACGGAGCGATGCCAAGCTTGGAGATAGACGGGGAGATGCAGGCGGATGCGGCAGTGGTGCCAGAGATCCTGACAGAGAATTATCCGTTCTGCACGCTCAGCGGAGCCGCCAACGTGTTGGTGTTTCCAGACATGCAGACGGGAAATATTTCTTATAAATTGTTGCAGCGACTTGGTAATGCCAGAGTGGTGGGGCCAATTATTCTTGGCCTCAATGCGCCTGCCTACGTGATGCAGCGTCATGCCTCGGTTGATGAAATCTTTAACATGACGACCGTTGCCGTGGCTCAAGCTTCTTTGGCTCAGACCACGCAGCTTGCCGCAGTGGGATAGACGCTAGTCCATCAAATTCAGGGTGCGCACCGCGTTCTTGTTTAATGGAGTATCCACACTATTGCCTTCAAAAAATGAGAAGGGATAGACTCCCACCCGTCCGTTTGTAGCAATGACCCAAATGCGTCGCGCTCTATCGTGCGCGATGACCTCAACGCGATCATTAAACAAACCGTGTGACTCATCCGTGCGGTGAAATGCCTTACCGTCAAACCAAGTAACCCCATTGCCGAAATACTGATGTCCGAGCCAAATGCGATCAAGTCGGTCTTGGGCAATGGTTTGAATAAAGTAAGGGTCCAGACCCTGTTTCGGACCGTAATTCGTGACGTTTCCGTCTCCGTCGACGATTGAAAACCCGCCGTGGGTTCCGACTAACAGTTGTTTCTTCCTCGTATAGGAAAGCGCATGGGTACTAATCTGCACCAAACCGTTTCTGGGGTCGAAGTGATACCAATTCTCATCGCTGAATAAATGTAGGTTGGCATTGTGGTAAATCTTACGTTCCTTATCGAGAGGAGGGACGGTGCCAATCCAGATTCTCCCTTCCGCATCTTCAATCATTGAACTTACCGGATTGTTGCCAAGGCCCTGATTCTGACCATAGGCATACGAGCGATTTCCCGCGTCGATGCGGAATACCCCTCGGTTCTCGGTGCCGAGCCAGAGACGATTCTTTGAGTCGAGCAATACGATTTTCGCGGCATCGGCAGGAATCTTTTCGGGAATGACTAACTGTTGCCGACTCTTTGCGAGGTACACCGTAGCGTTCCAGCCATCGAGCAAGACCACGGTTCCGTCCCGTCGACGGTAGCCAACTCCCTTGGGGCATTGCTGTTTGCCGCGCACGAAGACATAGCCGCGTCCATCAAGCGACTCCACTGCGATGTCGTCTGAGACACTGACGCCAGGGATGATTGCATCCGCAGCATCGCAGGCATCGGCAAATACCTGCGGCTGAAAGCCGACCGTTTCGGTTTTGCTTACGGAGCTAATCCAAGAGATTGCTTTTTTTCTTGGGCTGAGAAACACCCCCTTACCTTCAACCCCGACCCAAAGTCTATCGGTGCTGTCGATTCGAAGTGATGAAATCCAATTCCCCAGTCCTTCTTCCTCACCTGCATGAAACCACCGTTTCTCGTCCCAGTAGCGCAAACCGCCACGTCGTGTTGCTACCCAGTAGCCCTTTTGTGCGCCATTGGAGTGAATCGCCGTGACTTGTTTCCCTTGCAGGAGGCGATCTTCAACCACTCCCGTTCGAGACACCAGCGTCAGTCCATCACTGGTTCCGAGGAGAAGAGAGGACTCTCTTGTTTCAGCAATGGCGTACACCGCAAGATCCTGCTTCGTCGGGCTCCAGAGGTGCCGCCAGCCTTTTGTTCCATCGGGCTTTGCGATTTGCTGCCAAAGCCCGCTTCTTCCACCGAGGAACAGCGTGCCATCTTTTGCAACATAGGAGGTGAAAATTCTCTTCTTGTGAAAGGTGGCGTCGGCAACTGCCCGTTGAAACGACTCATCCCAACGAAACACACCGTAACTCTCGATCAGGACATCACCCTCATGATACAGAATATCTGAAATGCTGGCCTTGATACTCTCTTTCGGCCCACTAAGCTGCTGCCACTCGTAGCGGAAGTAGCGCATCAACTGGCCATTGGCAAAACCAATCCAAATCGCACCATTTGGGCTACTGCCGATGGCAGTGACAGGGGCAAGCGTTTCATTAAACTCGCGATCATAGACTCCTCTACTCAGCACTACTTTTGCTTGAGCGGGATCCTGATCTTTGAGTGAGACCACACCAGAACGGTGCGCGATCCAAAGTGTTCCCTTTAAATCAGAGGCAAAACGGATGGTATTTTTTATTCCGGTAAGAGCTAGGGTAAACGGCCCGGCAGAGATCTTCGCAGGCTTTTTTTGCGCTTCTTCGGCTGCCTGCGCTTCCGCATCAGGCTCTTGCTCATCCGTCTCGCTTGCTTCTTCAAGTGGTGCGGCGTCTTTCGGCCGGGCGACAGCTCGGGACTCGCTCTCTTCGACATAGTTCTCCGTCATCGCGCGGAGCTTATCAGTGCCTGCGCGAGAATCGACAAGACCCGCAGGTCCCGTGGGAAAACTGCTCTCATCGATTGATTGGGGAATATCGGTAGATTCTCTTCCAGAATCCTGCCAAAGCGGATAGCTTGCCAAGACCAAAGCGATGGCAATAAACACCGGCTTCAGATTCGCTTTCTCTGCCCTCGCGGTACTTGGCTCGGGCTCAACAGTTAGTTCTTCCTCTTCTTCGTCGCTCATGGTGATTTGCCTAACTCTGGTTTAGCAAGATCCTACTAAAATTGAGTAATGGTAAAAAGTAAGAAAATCGTGACATTAGGCTGTTAGCAGCCCTCAGCGGTCAAGGAACGAGCACTTTCTCGGTAATTTAGCGTGAAACGGAAGGGGCGAGAACGAATCGTCGCGAGAGCGAGCGAATTCGGGCATGGGAGCGGGGCCAGGACTGGAGCGCAAAAAAACTAAAACCACAGAAGTAGAGGCTGAGAAAAAACACTGCTCCCCACTTCGAGATCGAGGCGGCGTAGCATATCGAGAGAAGGAAGTAACCGGCGCAGGCTAGCTCGAGCTGCGCAAGCCAAGGACGCCAAAGACTCCGCGGTAAGCCGTGTTGAACCTCACTGAGAAATCCCGTTTTCGGTGTGCGAACAAAGGCGCTCCGATGACCGAGGAGTGCCTCGAACACGGCGAGTGAGTTTGAGAGCGAAAGTGCAAGACCGCTGATGATTGCAAGGGGGATTTCGCAGAGTGCGCGGAGGAGGGATATTTTTCGACTCTCTACTGCCGCAGACGCATAAAAAACTACCACGGCAAGGAGCGCCACGCTAAACACGCCACGATAGAGTAGCGAGGAGACCTCTTGATCCGGGAGCGCGTGTTGCCAGAGAAGGAGTAGTGGTAACACCAGAAGCCCCATGAGCAACATAATTGGATAGCAAAGGTTTGCGCCTAAATGAAAAAAGGCTTCTGCTTTGACGCGGAGCGGAATATTGGCATTCGCGATGGTGCTACCGAGTTTTCGTAACACTTGGATAGAACCTTTCGTCCATCGATGCTGCTGTGAGCGGAAGGCGTCTATGGAGTCAGGTAGCTCCGCAGGAACTGCGCTTTCAACTAAATAGACAAACTTCGCGCCGCAAAGCTGGCTGCGATAGGAGAGGTCTAAATCCTCCGTCAAGGTATCTCCCTGCCATCCCCCGGCATCAGCAATCGCTGATTTTCGCCATATTCCGGCGGTGCCGTTAAAGTTAAAATACTTTCCTGTTCGATGCCGGGCCGTGTGCTCTATCCGAAAGTGTCCATCAAGAAGCAGGGTCTGCGCGCGAGTCAGCAGCGACGCCTTACTATTAATGTGTCCCCAGCAATGCTGAACCATGCCGATGCGGGCGTCGTTGAAAAAGTGAATCGACTTGTTCAAAAAATCTTTCGGAGGAAGGAAGTCCGCATCAAATACCGCGACAAACTCTGCGTCTGACAGCGCAAGACCATGATCCAAGGCGCCCGCCTTATACCCGGCCCGTGA
>CAYGNZ010000370.1:0-4146 GCA_964351345.1 uncultured Bdellovibrionales bacterium
CCAGGCCTAAGTCATACAGCACATGGTGCCAAAACCGAGAGTAGAGAAGGTGAAGTACTGCGTGCTCAACACCACCAACGTAGAGGTCAACTGGCATCCAATACTCTTCGAGTTCTTTATCCCAGGCCTGTGTTGTGTTCTTTGGATCCAGGTAGCGCAAGTAATACCAACAGCTTCCTGCCCACTGCGGCATGGTATTGGTTTCACGACGTGCGCCGAGTTCTGGTAGATCCACCCAATCCGCTGCGCGAGCAAGCGGCGGCTCACCATCCTCGGTCGGCTGATATCGTTCTACTTCCGGTAAAAGCACGGGGAGCTGGTCTTCAGGGAGTAGTTGGGGGCCGTCTTCATTATGGATAATCGGAAATGGTTCGCCCCAATAGCGCTGCCGACTGAAAAGCCAATCACGTAGTTTATAATTTATTGAGCGCACACCGAGATTTTTTGACTCAAGCCAGTCGATCATCTTTGCTTTCGATTCGGCCACAGGTAAGCCGTTGAGAAATTCAGAATTCACCATTTCGCCGTCGCCAGAGTGTGCAGCCTCCTCAAGGTTCCCGCCGGAGACTACTTCTTTGATCTCTAAGCCGAACTTTTTAGCAAATTCCCAGTCACGTTGATCGTGTCCTGGTACGGCCATAATTGCGCCAGTTCCGTAAGTAATCAAAACGTAATCAGCAACATATATTGGGATTGATTGCTGATTTACCGGGTTAATCGCATAGGCACCGGTAAACACGCCGGTCTTTTTGTCGGCCTCTTCCTGCCGCTGGCGATCGCTCTTATTGACTGCTTCTTGCACGTAGGCCTCAACCGCGGCGCGCTGCTGCTCGCTTGCGATTTGCGACACTAGTTCATGCTCAGGCGCGAGCACGGCATAGGTAGCGCCAAAAAGAGTGTCGGGGCGTGTGGTGTAGACTTGGAACTGCTTGCCACTGTGCTCGGCGATTTGGAAGGGAATTGTCGCACCCTCACTCCTACCAATCCAGTTTCGTTGCATTTCTTTGACGTTTTCCGGCCAGTCCAACTCCTCAAGGCCCTCAAGGAGGCTCTCTGCGTACTCAGTGATGCGTAGCATCCATTGGCGCATTGGTTTTCGAATTACATCGTGGCCACCGCGCTCGCTTTTTCCGTCAATGATTTCTTCGTTTGCAAGTACTGTCCCCAACGCTGGGCACCAATTCACTGGCACCTCAGCCATGTACGCCAAGCCCTTCTTATAGAGCTGAGCAAAAATCCACTGCGTCCAGTGGTAGTAGTCAGGATCGCAGGTGGCTATCTCTCTATCCCAGTCATAGGAGAAACCGAGTGAACGAATTTGCCGGCGGAAATTATCAATGTTGTTTGCGGTGGTGACCGCGGGGTGTGTGCCAGTTTCTAGCGCATATTGTTCTGCCGGTAGGCCGAAGGCATCCCAGCCCATGGGATGAAGCACGTTGAATCCACGCATTCTTTTGTATCGACAGATAATATCCGTTGCCGTGTAGCCTTCAGGATGACCCACATGGAGACCCGAGCCAGAAGGGTAGGGAAACATGTCCAGAACGTAATACTTGGGCTTGTCTTGAGATACCTCAGCACGGAAGGTGCCCTCGCTGAGCCAATAGTCCTGCCACTTCGGCTCAATCTCCGCTGGAGTGTATTTAACGTTACTCGCCTTATCTTTTGACTGAGGATCCACTGAACACCTAAAAATCTAATCAAATTGTATGAAATAATGCTGGGGGTAGAGTGCAGCAGAGGCTGAACGCTCTCTGCATACACACCGTGTTTGGCCGAAATAATAGCAAGAAATAGGCCCTATTACCGCTTCCAGGGGCATACTCGGCAATTCTTCCTTTCTCTAGGCAGATACGGTATGGTTCGGCTCCCTAACTATTGGAAATTAACCGAATGAATTTCAAATTGCCAGCCTCAGTTTTGTCTTACTGCAAGTCTCCCGAAGATAAGGCGCTGCGAGTGCTTCTCGTAATGCTTGTGATGTTGCTCTCCTCGTGTGGCTATGCCTTCCAGGGTAGCGGTACCGTGCTTCCCGCTGATATTAAAACCATCGCCATCCGCGTTGCAGAGAATCAGACGACGGAAACAGGTCTTGGATTGAATTTCACTGAAAAACTTCAGTCGCGATTCGAACGCTACGGGGCGGTTAAGGTGGTTGATCCTGATGAAGATGCCGATGCGGAGCTGATCACCAAGATACTTTCAATTGAGACCAGCGTGCAGGATGTGACCAGTGATACCGACATCGAGTTGGAACAAGATATTACCCTGACAATTTTTGCTGAACTTCGCCGAAGTAATGGGCAAGTGCTCTACCGTAATCCTCAACTGAAGTCTCGGGAGAGTTTTGCTTCCGTCAGTGATGTGGTTGTAACCTCTAGCTCTAGTTTTGCGCAGGGAGGAATCAGTGCTGATACTCTCGGTTCTCTCGGATCTCGTGAAGTTTCGCGGGGTCAGCAGGCGGCGGTGCTCGATGAATTGCTTGATGAGTCAGCTCGTCAACTCTACCTGGATGCAGTCGCGGCAGAATTTTAGCCGTCTCATATCAAAATCAAGTTTCGCCCAAGAAGCCGAAAATGTTGCTTAGTAAGAAAGGCCAGGAGTTCGAAGCGGAAAGCAGACAAGACCGCTCTCTCGAACCGGCCCGCTGGCTTGAGCAACACGGTAACGTGCTGTTTAGTATTGCACTGAGACAGGTTCGCGATGCCTCCCTTGCAGAAGAGCTGCTGCAAGAAACCCTGCTTGCCGCATTTAGGACGTCGAAAGACTACGAAGGTCGTTCCAGTGAACGTACCTGGCTTGTTGCAATTCTCAAGCACAAGATAATTGACCATATTCGCAAGGAAACTCGCCGAAGAAAATCGAGTAGCGACTTAGAGCCAGATGTTTTTCTTGAGCAACGTTTTTTAGACGACGGACATTTCTCTCCCGGCATTAAGCCCTGGCAGGAAGATCCTGCCGATGCGCTTGAACAACGACATTTTCAAGAAGCGGTGAACAAATGCATCGAGAAATTGCCGCCTCGCCTCGCAAATGCCTTCCTCCTACGAGAAATCGATGGGCAGAGCGCAGAAGAAGTATGTAAGGCCCTGGGTATTAGCACGACAAACCTTTGGGTGATGCTTCATCGCTCACGAGTTCGACTTCGCGACTGTTTATCCCTTAATTGGTTTGAGAGGAAGTAGTAGTGGTGATGATTTCGTGTAAAGAAGCAGCACTATTGCTTGCGCGGGCTGATCAAGAGTCCTTGCCACCCTTGTTACGGGTCAAGCTTTGGTTTCATATTCGAATTTGTCGCTGTTGTTTTCTTTTCGAAAAGCAAGTGCATCGTTTATTGACTGCTGCGCGTTCTTATCAAAGTTCATTACTTGCGGATGAAATTGCCCCTCCGCATGAGTTATCGACTGAAGCGAAGGCTCGGATACTGAAAAACGTGGAGACTGCAGGACAATGAATAAGAGGAAAAAAGGTTTGGCGTTTGTATTGGTTGCTCTTCTCGGCGCACTTTTTCTCCCCGCAACCCCGGTCATCGCTGAACACGCGGAACTCTATAAGCCATACGCCAACACCCTCACCAACTTTGTCCTCAATGATGGCAGGGTTGATTACGCCTCATTAAAGCGAAATCGCAAAGAACTCGATTCGTTTGTGAAGTCACTTTCCTCAGTAAGCGATACCGATTACGCTGCACTTTCCCAAAATCAAAAAATTGCGCTGTGGATTAACGCCTATAACGCCATCACGCTGCAATCAATTATAAATCATTATCCGATTAAGTCGAACTTCGTTGCCTCACTTGTGTATCCTAAAAACAGCATTCGGCAGATTGATGGCGTTTGGGATAAGCAAGATTATGAAATTGCGAAGCGGAAAGTCTCGCTCAACGATATTGAGCACAAGATTCTTCGGCAGGAATTTCGCGCACCTGAGATTCACGTAGCCTTAGTGTGTGCCGCTCGAAGCTGTCCACCGCTGAGAACGGAGCCCTATTACGCAGACCTCCTTGAGGAACAGTTTGAGTCACAAGGAAAAGCCTTTGTTGAGAGTGGTCGCGGAATTCAGCTTGATAAGCCAGCGAACAAAGTCCGTGTATCGGCTATTTTTGACTGGTTTGGCGAAGATTTCGCGACGAAGTATTCCGGTAAT
>CAYGNZ010000371.1:0-254 GCA_964351345.1 uncultured Bdellovibrionales bacterium
GATTTCAAGTGCGCTCTTACTTCTCCACATCACGCTGAGTGCCGCGTATTACTTTTTCGCAAGCCACTCACTACCACAGTTGATGCCCAACACCCTCTCACCTCAGCGATCGGTCGCCGCAGTATTTTTTCACGACTTCGCGACATCAAATAATCTTGATGCAGAGAGTTCCCGCCGTCTCTCGCATGCGCACGATTTGTTTCGTCGAAAGCTGGTGAACAAGATCATTGTGCTCGGTGGGACTAGAGAGTCAC
>CAYGNZ010000371.1:264-3552 GCA_964351345.1 uncultured Bdellovibrionales bacterium
CGCAATGTTTTCCTTAAACGAGGGCTCGATCCCGAGACCGTTCTCGCCGATAAGAATTCCTTTGATACAAGAAGCAATATAGCGAACCTGGAGAAACTACTCGCGCAATATGAGACAAGAGAAGTCATACTCGTAAGCTCAATGCTGCATCTGTTCCGGATTAAACTTCTCTTTGTTGATGCTCTAAGCCCCAGGGTTCTCTACTCCCCGCATACTTCTGAGACGAGCAACCCTCTTTTAATGTACTTGAGTATTCAAAAGGAATGGGCAGCAATCGCGGCGTACAAGCTCTTGTCTGAAAAGCACTATCGTGTGATTTTAGACTACTTCAGAAAACAACAAGAACTACTCTAGGCTTCTTTTCAGGATACGGTATTGGATTTCACGGTCGATAAATATGAAGCGCTCCTTCGAGCAGCACAGGCAGCCGGATATCAGTTTTTGACATTCGCGCAGTTTGCCGAGCAGGGGTTTCCCGAAAACTCAAAGTGCATCATCTTACGGCACGATGTTGACAGACTGCCGGGTAGATCCGAAAGATTCGCTGAAGTCGAGCGTGAGCTCGGAATACCTGCCACGTATTTCTTTCGAATTAAACGAGAGTCATTCCGTCCCGAAATCATTCGTAAGATTGCCTCGGGGGGACATGAGATTGGCTTTCACTACGAAGACCTTTGTGACGCAAAAGGTGACCACGAACTCGCATGGGAATTGTTCTGTGCAAACTTGAAGCGATTGAGGCAGCTCACCTCAATCACTTCTATTGCAATGCACGGCCGCCCATTTTGTCCATGGGATAACCGAGACCTTTGGAATTCCTATGACTACCGAAGTGAGGGCATCACGATTGAGGCCTATCACGATCTACCCTGGGAACAGATGTCGTATTTTACCGATACGGGGAGAAGTTGGAATTCCGAGTGGAACGAAAAAGACAGGCCTCGCGGGGTGAAGATCACTGAGGAATCTCGTTCCTGCGCAACAAGTGATCAGCTCATTGCGTTGCTCTCTTCAGGTACAATTCAGTATTGCTGTATTTCAACCCATCCAGAGCGATGGCCATCAAGTATCGCAGGTTGGTTACAAGTTCGTTTTGTTGATTTCGCAACCAACCTCGCCAAACGAATGCTCAGGTGGCGCCGCGCGAGAAGAATGAGAAACATGATGGCAAAAGCAGGGTAAGAGGACTCAACTCTTTTGTGTTCCGCGTGATGGCTCCTTCGATGAACTTTGAGCGAGCACGTAGAACTCATTTTGCCAAACGGGAATAAAGCCGTTCTCCGGTAAGGCAGAAGCTAAGGTGTAGAAGTAATCGCAGTCTTCAGATTCACCCAACTGCTCTACTCCCTTAAATCCTCTCGGGTAGGTCATGAACATCATGGCTTTATATTTGTTGGCCATATATTTCATGCCGTTAGGAACCCGCTGCGTCCCTACAGAAAAGTCATAACATATTAGGCTGTCTTCCGGTGTATGCGCGGCAATCCAGTATGCCGCTATCATTGACTGCTCTATTTTTGTCGCGCGTCGTATCGTGTAATTCATTCCATGTTGTACTGACAGCACATTGAAAACCACTAAGGAAAAAACAATAAGCGCGACACGCGCTTTTTGACGAGTTGCAAGTACGGCGGTCGCGACTACAAGCAGTAACCATGCAGCAGCAAACCATGAAGGAAGGAGAAGATATAGTTTTCTGAAAAAAATCGTCAGCCCTGCCTGGTTAATCGGCACCCATTCGTAGAGTTCGAAACAGTGGCGAACACCATAAAAAATAAATGGAACACTAAGGAGAAACGCATAGGTTTTCTTCCCCTGCAATTTGGGCAATTCAAAGACTGCCGCCAATCCACCAAAAAGAATGAGCAGGGACGCCGGATCATTGTAGCGCCCATAGACAAACCAGGGTGAGGGATCGCTGTATCGACCGTGGACAAGAAGCTTAAAGGTAAGATGAACCAGACAAAGTGCGAAAAACAGGACACTACTCACCGAAACGAACGTTGCTACTGAGACCCAACGCTCTCGCACTCCATCTGAGAATTCTCGCCATCGAAACACAGCGATTAAAAAGAAAGGAAGAAGCCAAACTCCAGAAGCGAAAAAGATGTAGCCCAACTGCGAAAGCGCGAGCTTCGCGGTAAAAAGCCAATTCTTCGGCTCTGCGATCACTGCTTGCACAGAATTGACGTATTGCGACTCTCGACTCACTCCAAAAAGAGAAGTGTACCAAAGATAGGGAATCAAGGCAGAAAGCATCACGCCGATTGCGACACCGAGGGGACGACGAGACCGGCTACCACGAGCTTCCAGGAGTAGCGCGGCAATAATGCCCGCAATTGCGGCAAATCCCGGTTGTCGAGTGAGGGGTAGCAGCACACAAACTAAGGCGAGACAAAAAAGTCGGAGCGGTGAGTGAAGGGTTTTTTTCAGATCTGCGATTAGCCAAAAACTAAGTGCGAGTAAGGCAAACAGCATGTTCTCCGTCATCACGTAGTAGATAAACTGATAGACACTGGAAAAAGTCACCAGGACAAGAGGAATGAGCCACGAAGACTTTTGACGGAAGTTAGCAATCGCGAGAGATGCAAAAACAACGGTGACCGAGGAGAGTATGGCATTAAGTGTGAAGACAACAAAAAATCGATGTTCTACGGGGAAATTAAGCCATGGTGAAATGTAATAAAAATACGTCAAGCCTGCCGATGCTTGGTGGAACGGGTAGTTCTCAAAAGATGCTTTGATTCCTTCCGACCAATAATAAATCGCGCGATTAAGCGCATCGTAGTCATCGGCAAAGAGCGCAGAGGTGGGGACCAGCGCGGCATGACACAACTTAAAATACATTCCGGCCAGAGCAACAAAAAGGGCACGGAACAACTGACTACTGTTTTTTACAAGATTCACGGGCGAGATAAGAAAAAAGGAATGGGTAATACAAGGTTCCCACGACAACTTGGGTAGTTCAAAAACTGCGATTTAGACACTAACTCAGCGAGGCATCTAGCACTACTGCTTCAGCGGCACTAGCTCCCGACAGTACTAAAACTCAGGCGAAGAACGTCTCCAAGCCTCCTGAATCAGCGCTTGAATTCAACCAAACTTCCGTACGCGTTCCCCCTACTTTGGATGATCGGCTAAATTCTCGTAGCAATATTAGGAGGTTATGACAAATTTCGAAATTATTCCGCAAGCCACTGGCGCGAGTTCAAGCGCGACAAAACCTTAGATTTCTCGGAAATTACAACGATACTCTTATTACGCCACGCCTTAGTCACATAAGCGGTT
>CAYGNZ010000371.1:3579-4113 GCA_964351345.1 uncultured Bdellovibrionales bacterium
GCAAGTACTTTCAACAATCGATCTGCAAACTAACAGGTCAAAGACCAGTGTTCTGCTGGTTTCTGACGACTCAACGCTTTCAGGCAACCTACGCCAAATTCTTGCCAACCTCGGTTTCTGTTCGATCAGCACTGCAGCGAACCATATTCTCGCGCTTGATCGATTGATGCAGCGAAAATTCGATATCATTTTGTTTCAAGCAAAATCCTCGAACATGCCTGTGGATCAGTTTGTGAAACAAGCAAGCAGGGTTTCGCCTGGGGCAATTTTCGTTTCGGTAACAAATGACCCACGAATAGACGATATCTTTTCCATGCTCCGCTAGGGTGCGAGAGGGTTTCTCTGTCTGCCGATGTCAGTGGATCAAGTTGAGCGAGTATTACAAGAAGCCGCGACCTCTGCGCCGTTTAGCCAGGCAATTCTCGAAGCACCTGATCGCGATAAAGCGCTTGCGATTATGGTGTTAAACAATCTCTACCGTCTATCTGAGACCATGCGTTACTCAAGGGAATATCCCAACGGAATTTCCGATGT
>CAYGNZ010000372.1:0-2626 GCA_964351345.1 uncultured Bdellovibrionales bacterium
CACACCGGTAATTGCTACGATTTCCGATATCACTATCTCTCATTCGGCTGATCCCACTGAAATTGATATTATTGCAAGCGACTCTGATGGGGATTCCTTGACCTATTCAGCAGTCGTGGTCGAACCTGCAAATAATCCCGATGCTCATCAATTGGCCTTCAGCGGCAATACCCTTCGTATCACCCAGGCGACAGGGTATACGGGGGTATTTCGCATCCAAGTCTCAGTCAGTGATGGTATCACCTCCGCATCGCGCAGCTTTAGTGTAACGGTCACAAACAATGCGCCGACAATGTCAGATATCGCTGACCAAGTATTTGCACGTAACGAGAGCGTTCGCAGCATTCCCGTCTCAGTATTTGACTCGGACGAAGACGGACTGAGTCTTAGTGCTCGTTTGGTGGACCTTTCCTCAACCGCATACCAGCTCGATCAAGCTCACAATTTCTACTACTTCACTAGTTGGTTTGAAGACTCAGCAGGCCTAGGCGAAAAGTGGTTGCGTGGGGATTCCGGAGCAAATTGGTTTATTATTCTGCCCTCAGGTGCCCTCTACCGTTGGGAAGGAGCTTTAGAGAACAGTGTGCTAATCAGCACGCTGGATAGCACGTTTCATGCGGACCCGGATAAGCTAATTAATGTTCCGACCCCTACTGCAAACAACAGTGTCACGGTAGTCAACGGGAACGTGATTGTCGCAGTTGACAGTGGCTTTTTTGGTAACTTTGATGTTGAGGTAACCGCGACGGACAATGTGACCTCCGTCTCACAAACATTTAACGTAAGCGTGCAGAACGATGCACCGACGTTAGCGGCAATAAGCGATGTTTTCCTCACTGCGCAGGATTCCTCCACCGATGTTTCACTTTCTTTCAATGACACTGACGGAGACACCGTCACAGTTTCTGCTCTGCTGGTGCGTGAGGCAGGGGAAGATATCGGATTGCACACCCTGACGCTAAACGGCTCGACCCTCCGCGTCCAACCCTCTGCCGGCTTTTTAGGAACTTTTAAAATCGATGTGCGAGCAAGTGATGGCTGGAAAAGTGTCACACGCAGGTTCAGTGTGAGCGTAGTTAATCACCCGCCGGTGATTGAAGAACTTGACGACTTGAGCGTGTCACACACCCAGACGCCGGTTATCGTTGAAGTGCAGGCAAGTGATGAGGATGATGACACGTTGAGCTACTCGGTATCTCTTGAAGATCCTCGGGCAAATGCTTTTCAACTAGATTCTAATTATAATTTCGTAATCGACGACTCTCGCCCGCAGGATTTTGCTGGCCTGGATGAGCGTTGGCTGCGAGGCAATAATGGACTGGACTGGTTTGCAGTTCTGCCTGACGGGAAGCTTTATTTGTGGCGAGGTAGCCTCGCAACAAGCACACTGCTTTTTAGTTTCAACCCAGACTACTACAATAATCTCGGGCTTCTTGTGGACGTCGCACAGCCCCTGGCGCATAGTCTAGAAGTCAACGGAGCAACGATACGAATTGCACCCGTACAGGGCTTCGCTGGCTCGCTGCATGTCGCAGTAACAGTGTCTGACGGCATTGAACAGGTGAGCGAAGATTTTACGCTTCGCATTACGAACAATCCGCCCACCATTGCTGAAATTGACGATGTCATCACGACAACTGCATTCAGCAAGGCGGTAGTCGTTGCTGATGCCGATCAGGATCAACTCGTGCTCAGCGGACAAATTCTTGAGGGCGATCGCACGGCCTATGAACTCGACGCAGCGCACAATTTCTACTTTAAACGAAGCTTTTTCACCAACTCTCTTGGGCTCAGTGAAAAATGGTTTGTCGGTGACAATGGCGAAAGATTTTATATCATCATGCCCGACGGTAGAATCTACCAATGGGGTGGAACACTGCAACAAAGCACTTTACTGGCAACGGTGAACTCTCGCTACCACCGAGACCCGCGATTACTTTTTGATGTGCAGGAGCCCAGTATCACTCCAGCGCAACTCACCTTTGGTTCAAACTTTGTTACGGTCACACCCACAGAGAACTACCGCGGAATGTTTGAAGTAGAGCTACGCGTCACCGACGGGATGGATAGTGCCACGGAACGTTTTTCCGTAACGGTGAACGATGAAGAGCCTATTCCTGATGCACGAGAAGAGGACCCTGACACGGGCTCTGACAGCGACGGAGATGGAGTATCGGATGAGGATGAGATCGCAGGCGGAACTGATCCATTCGATGCCGGTAGTTTTATTCCAAGTCTTTCGAGTCCGATTTACACGCTTTGGAACAGTTTCTTAGGCATGACCAATATCGTGGAATTGGTCAACCCGAATCCATTCGATAAAGAAATTCGAGTATTCTTTTACTCAATTGACGGCACTCTTGCAGACTCCCGCACGATTAGCGTTCCCGCAATGAGTCAGTTCGACCTTATTCTGAACGAACTGCCTGGATTTGTTGCAAACTCATACGGGATCGTAAAACTCGAGTTCGAAGGAATTATCGATGGCCGGGTATCATACTACCGCCTTGCACCGAGTCTCACCGAGTATGAATTTGCGTTTGGAATTCCTTTAAGCAATGCAAGCTACGGTGACACTGCAGTAAGTTTCAATACCTTCCAGCCAAGTCTCAATCCAGATGAACGG
>CAYGNZ010000372.1:2636-4097 GCA_964351345.1 uncultured Bdellovibrionales bacterium
CTATGCTCAAGATGGTGCGCCCCTTGCGACGAGAGTCGGTAGTGTTCCGGGATTTGGGCGACTTGATATTGATGGTGGGCATGGAGTGGCCGGCAGCTCGGTGGTAGGGCTACACAAAATACTTCCAAGAAACCAAAGCGCCCCTTATATCGCCCAACTTATCCGTTACGGTGGAAATACCGATGCCTCGGCTGCACCAAGCGAATACTCATTTGCATTCCCCTTAGTCGCAAGAGCAGGCTCTGGTAGAACCCTCATTGCGCCCATATCCACCCAATTCGATGAGAGCAACTGGGTAGAACTCGTGAACACCTCACCAGCTCAAGTAACGGCAGATATCACTTTTGTTGATGAAAACGGAGCAACGGTTGGTAGTTCTCGCACGGTGATGCCGGCGAATTCTCAAGCTCACTTTCAAGCGTCTCGACTTCTCGCCCCGGGCCGAAGCGGAAGCGTAATTATCCGGGCGAGCCGTCCGAATTCACTCATTGCTCAAAGTATGTATTATTTCCGAGACGCTCAGAGCGGCAGCGTGGTGGCCATGTATGGCTCTCAAGCAAACGAAATTCTTGGTCGAGCAATATTCGGCTCCTACAACCTATTTCTTGGTATGCAGAACTGGTTGACCATCGGAAATAACTCAAACAGCGCTGCGCAAATTCAAATTATTGTTAATCATGCAAACGGTAGCACTGAAGAAACCATTAGCTTAGAGGCGTATGGTTCTCAAATCGTGCCCATTCACGATGCCTCTCGCTTTAACACTACTTCAGAGAGCTATGGCACGGTAGAGCTGCGAGCGACTGAGGGGGCCAATGTTTGGGGACAAATACTTCGGCTTAAGCCAAATGGACACTCTTACGACTATGCCGCACCGACGCTGATGAGATAGCGTAGTACACGTTATCCGGCCTTAAACAGATCCGCTTCAATTTCTACCATAAGTCGAGCGTCGGTGAGTCTTGAAACTTCAACGATGCTACTTGCTGGGCGAATTTGATCGAACACTTCGCGATGCGCGCGAGCATACTCTGCCCACTGTTGAATCTTGGTCACTGCCAGTCTCGTGCGTACCACATCGCTGAGCGAGAAACCCTCACCCTCGACGATCGTTTTAATTTTTTCAAGAACAAACTTCGTTTGCTGATAAGGATCTCCCGCGAATACCACCTCACCATTAGTTGATGTCGCAGTGGTGCCGGAAACCCACATTTGCTGACCAATGACCACCGCACGAGAATAGCCTCGGAGACCTTCCCAAGGCGATGGAGTGCTTATATTTTTGCGAGATGACTCAACCATAACAAACTCCTGATAAGCGAAACGGGTCAAGGAGCTTTATCCTAGTATCAAAATCTTATTCCGCACAACTCAAAGTGTGATTGCAACATGCAGTACGCCAGTCTAAGCCTGTGCAATGTTGAAATGAAAGGTACTCCCCTTTCCTTCTTCACTCTCAAC
>CAYGNZ010000373.1:0-274 GCA_964351345.1 uncultured Bdellovibrionales bacterium
TGAGCGATGCAAAACCTTGGTGCGCGAGCCATCGAGGAATCGCAGCGAGGATCACGCCGTCTTGAAAACCGAAACCGCTCTCGGCTGTGTCGCCGCCACGTGATTCGGGCTCGAGCAATGATGGAGTTGAAAACTTCTTACCGTTCTTTTCCATTTTACCCTTGCTGGGAGGTTAATCCAACGTGAATGATCTCTGCCTCATCAAACTTGCCGCCCGGGAGCAGAGACCAGGCTCTTGATTCAAGGCTATCCTCATTTAACTTGACCAGCATTA
>CAYGNZ010000373.1:284-4085 GCA_964351345.1 uncultured Bdellovibrionales bacterium
TGGCCCCGACTTCAGGATCGTCAACGATTTCGCGCATTGAGCTAAAGTCGGTATCGCTAGGCTGTAGTGCGAAAAGTGGATGCGAATGCCATTCTCCGAGATAATTATACTGACGATATTGATGATTCGTTCGGTCGAAAAACGCCGCGAGGCCAGCAACGACACTTGCGACAGCGCGTACGAACCGAGCTACTGCACCGCCTTTGGTTTGTATGGTCAGATCTAGAACACGGAACTCCTCGCAGCCAAGATGTTCGCCCATCAAGATTCCGCCGCATTCATGTTCACCGGACCCTGTCAGAGCATTGTGAATTCTGTCGGAAATCTCTTCAGGTAGTTGAATCTTGATTTTGCGCATCGTTCAATAACTCACGGATAAACTTTATGCCCTGGTCCAATACCTCATTGGAAATCTCCATTGAGGGCAAACTCGCTTCCTGCTGGTTGGTCGATAGAGGGATTGTGTGAAATGGTGAATCGAAAATCCAGCCGCGTTCCATTCCGATGAGATACATGGAATTCGGGTAGCGCGGCGGCTCAGCATTACGGGCAACATCGACAGCCATTCCTGCTAAATGGGCGGCAATGACCGACACGTCGGTATCACCGGCGACCAACGGTGTTTCTTCAACGATGCCTGCATACGGTGTTGAACCCTCGTGTTGCGGGAAAGGATGTTGACAGCAGAAGTTAAGGAAAAGCTGGCGCATTTGATGAGGGGAGGGATCTTTATCGGGTCGTGAGCGTGCAATTAGCCCACCGAAGCCCCCCTCAAACACATGTCCCCAGACCAGTGGAATTTTCTCTTGTGTGGCCGCGGCCGCGAGCAGATTGAAAACCGAATCGTCGGCTGTCGCATCGATCAAGATGCTGCAATCGGTAAGCGTGCAAAGGACGCTATCAAGTTCGGTGTTGTTCTCCTGGCCTGTAAGATGAAGCTTCGAAATATCGATCACTGCTCCAGGGACGAGACGCTCAATAGCCGAAGCTACGGCATCAGCCTTGTGATCGCCGACGCTGCCCCAGTCAAGCTGATGCCGAACAAGATTCTCTGCAACCAATACGTCAGGGTCTACAAGGACGTATTCTCGAAAACCGTGACGAGCTAGGGTGACGGCAACTTTGGAGCCGATTGACCCGAGACCGACAATGCCGACTCTGATGTTCTTTTGATCTGCGTCGGAGGACTGCTGCCGTGGATTGTCCAAAGTCGAGTCGAAGGCAACCTCTCGCTGGGGTAGGAGGCGCCCCTCGTCGGTTGAGAGCCAGAATGCATGGATCTGATTTTGACAGTCGACTACGAAAGCGAAACTTGGGGAAGTACTTTCGCCATCGCTGGATGTTTCATTTACGCCGGACCCGTGCTCTTCGAAGAAATCGAGGAGTTCCGAACTGGAGGTTAACGCGTCGACGGTTGACCCGGGTAGATCTAATTTACAGAAGATACCCCGAAGGCCTGGAGTTTCCATTCCTGCAGGCACTTCGGGGTCAAACCAAGGAGAGCCATCTTTGGGGCAGATCTTGGTCACGACGATTGATGCGCAGTTTTTGTGAATTTCCAACGAAAAGCTTGCTTCACCGCACGTCCCTAATTGCATTGAGCTGCAATGGGACCGAAGCGAGGCGGTTGTGCAGAAGCGAGCGATCTCTCCCCGAAGTTCCTGCCCCTCAGTTAGTTTATGTCTCGAAGGAGCGACCAGGGTTCGATTATCAGAGTCGGGCCTCTCTGTCGTCAGCAACCGGTGTGCGCTCCTGAGCATGTCAGCGCCTGTGAGATCGCTACTCCAATTATCTGGACCCCATTCCAGGCAGAGAGTGCCGTCGCCATATTGATGTGTCGACCAGAGTTCGTCCTCGGAGGATGTTGGTCTGGCTACTGGGGGCGCAAACGGAAAGTGCTTAGGGTACGCCAAAGTGATATCGAAATCGCGCTCTCCAACGCGAATTGTGGCATCGAGTTGAAGCCCGTTCTCAAAATACCAGTGTAAGCCAACGAGCCAATTGGCATCGGCGTGAAGCTCCGTGATGGCACTGCGCTCAGCGTTAAGGCGCGCTAGGTCATCTAAAAACCAAAATGCCACTAGGCAAAACCTCCAGGTTTCTTGGGAATGACGGGCCGGTCAGGAAAACTAAACGGTGAGACGGGGACTGCCGCTGCAAGGAGGCCGCCAGACTGAGCCGCTCTGCCCGCGGCAGGGAAACGACTCCCGAATATTTTTCTCCAAAGCTTCAATTCCTTACTCGCGTCGTTTTCGGCAACAATCTCTTTGCCAATCTCCGCATGAGCTTTGACTTTGTTGTAGAAGCCTTCAAAGGCATCAAAGGTGATCCCGGTGGTGACATAATTTCCAGGTACCGAGGGATCTGCAATCGGCGGCACGAGCCCAAGCTCGATATCTGCAGCATAGCGGGCGACTATCGTGTCGAGCAGACCCAGGAACAGCTTCTCGTAGTCCGTCTCGTAGCGATCGAAACACTCAGCAACGATGCACTCGATAACAAAGCCCTTCGGGCGATTGGCGATCGTCGGATTCTCTCGACGCCACCACTTCATTAGTTTGACCAGGGGCTTAAAGCACCCGCCGGAAGCCTTATTGACCTCTACCGTCCATGCGGTGTGCCCCGGCGGATTCGTTACGATCCATTTGTCCCGAACCGTCTCGTAGTTTCGGTTGGCGATATAGAGGGTTCCATCCATGCCGAATGGGGCAATAATCGGCACCACGTCCATATCGACCGTGGTGGTTTCTACGCCAATCGACCGCGCCTGGCGGCGGATTGAAGTGTAGCTCGACTTCTGATTCTTCAACCGCTGAACCGTGTTGAACAGGGAGTCAATCACTTCCTTTGGATCATCTGCCAGCGTGTGGTTCGTCTCGACTATAATATCAACGTCCGGGCGAGCGGTTACTCCATTCAAGATTCTCGGTCTTATTGCAGTGTCCCGCCGATAGGACCCGGAGAGAAAAGTCTGCACATGAGATTCCTTGAAATCCTCATCGCATGCGAGGAAGTCCCGGAGCTCTGTATGCCGGAAGCTAGCATTGGATTTGGTGGTGCTGCTCGGCTCGATATCTCTCAGAAAATCAAGAAACTGCTGCTTGGTAGCCATACTAACATCTCTCTGCTTACTTCTCTTTGCGGACGCCCTTGAACGGTTTGGTGTCTGCTTTTTGATCAATAAACTTTCCTGTCCCTGGATCTCGTTTTGTCCACCGTTTGTTTACTGGGTTGTAGGATTGGGACCGGTTTTTCACAGCGCCAATACGTTGACCGTCCCCAGTGGGAGGATTCTTAGCCATAAAATTAATCTCCTAGTCTGTGCTTAAAACTATCTATTAAATCTTGTCGATCCATTGCTTCGAAGTCCTATCTGCCAATAGTCGCAACCGTCAGTGTTTTCTCGAGTCTCAAGCAGTTACGAATGATTTCTCGACTACAGGCCCAACTTTCGTGCAAGATACTGCGCGCCTGCTTCCTCAATAAACTCGCGCCAACTCCCGAAACGAGAAACTGACGATATATGTTTATCAAGCTCACTTTCGTCGAGATTATCAAAATCCTCTTGAGATCTAACGGAGAAATCGCCAGCGTTAAGAAGCTCGTCGAAATTTGTGAACTTCGTATGGCGGGAAACAAACGAGGGTGAGATCAACTCACCCAAAGGAACCTCCTTCTCCCCGCTCAATTTTTGAGCGTTGTTCGCGATCTCCTCAAGGTTTCGCTCTACCTCTCTTAATCCCTCTATTTTGATTTCAATCATGTTGACCTTTCCCTTATCTGAGCCCAGCCTACTGTGCT
>CAYGNZ010000374.1:0-4075 GCA_964351345.1 uncultured Bdellovibrionales bacterium
TGCAGCTTTGCACGAAAATTCGAGAACTCCCGCTCATCGAGTGGCCCATGGGTAGTGTTATCTCGCAAATCAATAATCCAGTAATCTGGCGCATCAAGGTCGAGTCGATCGCGTTTACGTGAATCCTCGACCACTGGGAAGCGCTCAGCAATAATAAAATCCGGAGAAAATCCTAGCCTCATGACTCTCGTCGGTATCGCTTTTGTCCATGGGTCCACCCCAAGTGCGACAATCGCCTGATAGGTCGAAGAGCGCTGCAACTGATAGTTCCCTGGGAGCTTTATTCTATAGTCAGCGAAACCCGGTCCCAGAAATGTACCAAGGAACCATAGAGAGAAAATGCCAGCAAACAAGGGAGGCAATGTCGCTTTTACTGCTCTTACAATGTTTTTGACTAAGCGCATAAGGGTTTAAGTCAACGGGAACTCAGCCAAGATGACCTCTGCTACTCGCGTGGAGCAAAAAGTCTCACTCGCATTTAGCGTCCCATATTGGGACCTATTTCGCATAGGGATTCGTTTTGCGACATCCTCGCTTCACCAAGCCTCTAGCGTAAGTCTCAATGGCGAGCTTTCCTCCCCCTCGTCGCCAAAAGCAAAAGCTAGCAGGCGAAGGAGACAGGAATCTGGCTCCGTAGCGATCCCCCGCAAAACACCTATCTACATGAAAGCTCGCCAGTGAGACTTGCGTTGGAGGCGCACGCAGCAGCTTGGTGTGCTGCCACTCAAAGTGAGGAAACGAAGCGAAAGCGAGCTAGCCGAAATACCGCCTTATCTAAGCCCAAATCCCCCTCAACTCTTGGTACGAAAGCTGCTTTATCCTCTTTAGAGAGTTAAGGAGGAGATTATGACATCGATATTTAGCGCGGATTATCAGCAGCTCTTGAAGCGGATTGAGTCTAGTCCAAATGCTGCCAAGAAGGTCGAAACTGGGGCCAAAGCGCCTGAAAAAGACTTCGCCCGTATCCTCGCTGATATCGAAAAAGTCCCTGAAAATACTAGTGATGCTAAAAACTTATCTGCCTCTACCCCGAAGGAGGTGCCCAGTGGGCCGATGCTGAGTAATCTTACACCAGAGCACTCTACTTACTCCCGAGCCAGCCTCTCCGGTTACAGCGTTCAGCCTCAACAACTCCCGGCTGAGAGCGTCAAAGAGGAGTCTGTGAGCGTCAAAGGCCCGCCACCTAGTCCGACGCTGCCCTTACCGGTTTCAGTACCAGAGATGCCAAAGATTATCAGCGCAAAGCGTAGCTATCCCAGCGAAGCCATCTCCTCTCCGCCTAGCGAACTAGACAATATTAAGGAGATAGTCACTACCGCCGGAAAATATCACGGCGTTGACCCCAGTCTGAGCCTGGCAGTGGCTAAGGCAGAATCCGCATTTCGCACGGATGCAGTAAGCACTGATGGGCATTTTTCAAAAGGAGTGTTCCAGCTCCTTGATTCTACCGCCGGTGAAATGATGCAGCTTACCGATACTCAAGACGAGTATGACCCCTTTGATGCAGGAATGAATTCCTTCCTCGGAGTGGGCTATCTTCGTCGTCTCCACGACATGTTTAGCGAGCCAACAAGGCTAAGTTCGCGCACTGCCACAATACCGGCGAAAGATGCCAATGAACTGGAAAAGTTTGCCGTCGCGGCATTTAATGCCGGGCAAGGAAGAGTGGCGCGCGCTCAGGCGCGAGCGCTAGCTGAAGGAAAAGATCCGTCGGTATTTTCATCAATAGAATCACTTTTACCAAGAAGTACGCGGGAGTATGTGGCTCGAGTGCAGGAAGCACGGGAGGGATTCGCGGGTGAAATCGATGTGGCATTGAAATCGTAAACAGGTTTTGAAGAACTTGGCACGGCTTCTGCTTCATGAAGTGCTTGAGGTGAAGTCAGCAGTAACTCCTTGGCAGTAGTGGGAGGGATACACGCAGTACGAGTAGTAGCAGTGTAGTTCACGGTAACGAAAGTGCCGTCTCAGAGGAAGTTTGGTGTTCAGGGTCTTATCGAAGTGATGTTGAAGCGATAAGGCACTTACTCGACGAAAGTCGGTTGCCTTTTATTGAGCAAGCAGCAGGGAACGGATGAGCTGATCTCTTAAAAGGTATAACGCCATACAGATCGCAAAGGAGGCGGTGGATTAAGGTTGTCAAGGAGGGTGTTCCACAATGGGCATTAATATTAGGACCAACGTTGAGTCGATTCGGGCCCAGCGTGATTTGAATGCGACTACTGGACGTTTAAGAACGGCGTATGCACGTCTTTCTTCAGGGTTGCGTATAACCAAAGCTGCAGATGATGCGGCGGGACTCGCGATTGCTGAACAGTTACGAGCGGATTCGAGAATTGCCACTGTGGCGATCCGAAACGCGAATGACGGTATTTCAATCATTGCCATTACTGATGGTGCGATGAATGAGATTACCAACGCGCTGATTCGAATGGCGGAACTCGCAGAACAGTCTGCAAACGGTGTATTTAGTAACGTCCAGCGTTCTGCGCTACAGTTGGAATTCACGGCGGTTGCGAGTGAAGTTCAGCGTATTGCGGAAACGACCGAATTCAACGGTCTTGACCTACTCGTTGGTGGTGGAAGTGTAACCTTCCAAGTAGGATTTGACGGGCAGTCTAACTCGCAGATTTCATACACTGGTGTTGAAGCCAGTCTTGAAGCGATTGGACTCGCGAATCCGGGCTCGACTCAGGTTTCCTTTTCTATCAGTGGTGCGACAGAGCAACTATCACAAGCGGCATCTCGTTCCGCTCTTGATGCGGTACAAGTTGCGATTGACTCCCTGACAAGAAACAGAGGAACACTTGGTGCGGCTGAAAGCCGACTCAACATTACCATTCAGAACTTACAAGTTGCTCGGGAGAACTTCCAAGCTGCTGAAAGTCGAATTCGTGATGTTGACGTTGCTCAAGAAGCAGCAGAACTGACGAGGTTAAACATCCTCCAGCAGGCTGCAGCATCAATTCTTGCGCAGGCAAACCAGCAGCCACAGCTTGCCCTAAGTCTGCTTCAGTAGTAGCGAAGCATTCGCAGGTAGTAGGCAAGAGGCAAGGCCCTGAAACGGGAGTAAGGCGAGAGTCTGTATCTTCGCAATTTGCTCGCAGAGTAGGGGTGCTTGCATTGCTGGAAAATCTGCTTAAGAAATCTCCAGTCCCGTTACCCCTGTCCATTTGGCGATCAAGCCATCCGGTCCAAATAGATTATCATCAATCACCAACCACGCAGTGCCATTCCAGGCCAGTCGAATCCAAATATCTGGAGCATCTTCAACTGCTTCCTTGTTCAGGGTAATCTCTGCGAAATCATCATCGATCTCGATATCCGAAATACCTAAACCAAGTAGCGGGTGATCAAGGTGACTGAACTTCTGTCCGAGCGCGCGCACCTGATCAGAGTAGCTCTTCTTTGATACGCCATCTTTGGACTTACTGAGATAGACATTCCAGTTTACCAGCGAATTAAGGTGTCGAAGTTCTCCCCGAGCGACCTGTCGAAGATAGTTCGCAGAAACCGAGACCACCGTTGCTTTTAGCAGGCGGCTTTGTCGGGGTTTAGAAAATGTCGAGCAGGCAGATAAGGAGAGCAAGCAAAGTGGGAGTAGCCGAAGCATGAGACCGAAAATGAAACGCGGTGCGTGGTGGACAGTTCTGGCGTGGTTCATTGCAAGGCCTCAATCTTTCTGCATTTTCGCTCTAAGCTTACTCTGGAAGAGCTTTCGAAGACCTTTAGACTACAAGGTTTAACGCACTGTAGAAACCAGGATCTTTGCCTCTGCCGAGCAAGAGTTCAGCTACTGTCTCCTTGAGGAAAACTTTTTGAGGGCTGCGCGGGCAGGAGCCAGCAGAGTCTCACGCCAGCCTCGAGCGGGAGCTTGCTCTTTTGCGGCGGTAAGTGCGTTTCGAGCCTTGGTTAAGCTTTGGTATTGCCGAGCGAGTTTTTCCTTAAGAATCTCGTTTTTTGTATCAACTGAGGAAGTTGTAATAATCCTATGCCACTCGGTGGCATCGAACTGCGGATTTAAACGAACGTAAATATCGTACTGCGTCCAGACGGGCCTGGAGAAAAAGACGGT
>CAYGNZ010000375.1:0-4074 GCA_964351345.1 uncultured Bdellovibrionales bacterium
GGCCAGAGGACGTAATCACCACATCTTCCTCGAGGCGTATACCGATGCCGCGGAATTCTTTAGGAATGGAGCGGTCGGCGGGGTCAAAATAGAGCCCTGGTTCTACGGTAAAGACATTACCCGGCTCCAAAGGTCGTGCGTAGGGAGGGATAAGGTATTCTTCGCAGTAAATTGGCGCAATGTCATGCACATCAAGACCGAGCCAGTGACTCGTGCGATGCATGAAGTAGGGGCGGTACCGCTTCTCAGAGATAGCCTTGTTCAGAGGTCCAGAGATAACACCCATTGAAATCAAGGCTTTGGTGAGGACTTTTACGGAAGCCTCATGCACTTTATCAAGGTCTGATCCTACTTGCGCCTGCTCGATTGAAGCCAGAACTGCTTCATGCACTGCGTCATAGACTGTAGCCTGAGCCTCTGTAAATTTTCCGCTTACTGGAAATACTCTCGTAATGTCGGAAGCGTAACCGTTGAAGCTCACTCCCGAATCAATCAGCACAAGTTCAGACTTCCAAAGCGGCTGGGCGCTTGGAGTATGGTGTAAGACGGTAGCGTTTTTGCCGGATGCGACGATGGTATGAAAGGAGGGGCGGGGAGAGCCATAGCGTGCAAATTCTGCCTCAAGAAGGCGCGCTGCATGCCGCTCACTTTTGACGTTTGGCAGCATACTCGCAAGCGTTTTTAAAGAGCGGCTCGATATCTCACAGGCATGCCGAATTGACTGTATTTCCTCGCGAGTTTTTTTCACTCGTAGCTCGGAAGTAAGAATTCTTGCATTACGAATGGTATGCGGAAAGCCTAAACGCGGACCAACAGAGGTCTGATACCGACTCCAGACTAGGGCATCTACGGAACTGTTAATACCGGCGGAGTAATGCAGAACCTGAGAATGTTCGACGAGTTCGTTTATAGAATTTGCTAGTTCTGTAATCGGAAGTATTTCGTCGATTGCATGACGGCGCTTGGCTCGTGTGAGGCCGAGCGATTCTCCTACCCAGCGCTCAAGTTCAGGTTGCCGTTCTCTGAGAAAAAGCACGCTACGTGGCCCATTCGTGGTACCGCGAAGCAGTAAGGCTACATTTGGTTCCTCAATACCGGTGAGATAGAGCAGATCGCTATCCTGACGATAACTGAAATGCTGATCACGAGTCTCTGTGCACTCGTTCGCTGATACAAATAATGCGGCTTCGCCTTTGATTTTGCGCAGGAGCTTTTTCCGTCGTTTCTCAAATACCGCTTCTTTTTTCGATTTGTTTGATGCCATTCACGTTCTCTATTGAAGCCAATAGGAGTAATCCTGGGTTCACCATCGGAGTATCTGCATTTCTACACTATGAGGTAGCTCTCAGCCTTCGGCAAAGCGTATGCTATCCTCTCGCCTAGTTCGGGACCAGTGCTGATTTGCTTCCCTTAAGTGCGGTGTGACAAGCACTGAGGAAGCCGGAAAGCTTAGTTTATTAGTCGTTATTGCGAGCCAGACGCTCGGTATACTGAGTTCGTTGCTAAGCGGTTGCAACTTTGACTAAAAGTATGCTTGTTTGACTGCCGAACAAGCAGTTCGAGCACCGTGAAGATCTCGTATTGCTCTACGTTTATTAGCTACTCCGACTGATACATATCTCTCTATGCAAGCGATCAAATCGACAACAATTCTCGCGGTTCAGCATCGCGGAAGCACCGTGTTTGCAGGTGACGGCCAGGTAACCTTGGCCAACACCATCGTGAAACACGGAGCAAAAAAGATTCGTCGCGTGAATGAGGGACGAGTGCTTGCCGGATTCGCTGGTTCCGCCGCTGATTCTTTTACTCTGTTTGAGCGCTTCGAAGCAAAACTAACGCAGTACGCAGGCAATCTTCCTCGCGCGGCTGTGGAGCTTGCAAAAGAATGGAGAATGGATCGGTATCTCCGACGACTGGAAGCAATGATGATAGTCGGGCAAGCAAATTCGCTCTATTTGCTTTCCGGCTCCGGCGATGTGATTGAGCCCGATGATGGTGTACTCGCCATTGGTTCGGGGGGCAATTTCGCACTTGCCGCTGCGCGCGGTCTGCTTCGCGGAGCGGGTGAGAGTTTGACCGCAAGAGAGATTGCCGAAGTGGGAATGAGCATTGCAGCGGAAATTTGCCCCTTCACTAATTCCAATATTGAATTTGAGGAAATAAGCAGTGAGTAGCCTCGAGCCAATTCAAAACGCCGAGCCAGTTTCAGGCTTGCTCGAAAACGACGAGCAAGAAGATCACGCCCTGAATCCGACACCGAAACAAATAGTCGAAGAACTCGATAAATACGTAATTTCTCAAAATGCCGCGAAGAGAGCGGTGGCAATCGCACTTCGTAATCGCTGGCGACGAATGCGTGTACCAGAATCTATTCGAGATGAAATTACGCCGAAGAATATCCTGATGATTGGACCAACCGGTGTGGGCAAAACTGAAATTTCACGCCGTTTAGCCAAATTAGCAGGAGCGCCATTTGTCAAAGTAGAAGCATCAAAGTTTACCGAAGTTGGTTACGTGGGGCGCGATGTTGAGTCGATTATTCGCGACCTTGTTGATGCGGCCCATCACCTTGAGAAACAACATCAGCGAGAGATTGTAGCGGAACAAGCTCAGCGACAGGCCGAAGAGTCGCTTCTTGATGTGCTTCTGCCTGACTCTAATCAAGCCCAAGAAGAGAATGATACTTCTCTCGGCACAAATGGCTACGGGGAGCATTCAAATGCAACTCGAGAAAAGCTTCGCCAGCAGCTTCGAGATGGACTTTTAGAAGAACGCATTGTCGAGATCGAAACGCAGAAAGCCACCAACGCTCAATTAGAAATTCTCGGTCCCCCGGGCTTCGGTGAAGTTGAAGGTCAGCTCAAGGACATGTTCCAAAACATGATTCCCAAAACAAAAGAGCAACGACGAGTCCCAATCAAGGAGGCTCGTGAGCTGCTTATCGCAGAGGCTCAAGACGAACTGCTTGATCATGATGAAATCTCACGTCTTGCGATTCGGCGTGCCGAGCAATCCGGAATCGTATTTTTGGACGAGGTTGATAAGATTTGTGTGGGAGTTTCCTCGCAGAAGGGACCAGATATTTCTAGAGAGGGTGTGCAACGAGACTTACTACCACTTGTTGAGGGTTGCACGGTCAGTACCAAGCACGGCACGGTCAAAACAGACCATATTCTTTTTATTGCTTCAGGAGCATTTCATTTTGCCAAGCCCTCAGACCTGATGCCGGAGTTCCAAGGTCGATTCCCTATTAGAGTAGAGCTCTCGGCGCTTCACGCTGAGCATTTTTCTAGAATTTTACGAGAACCAAAGAATGCTCTGACGAAACAATATATTGAACTGATGAAAACAGAGGGTGTGTCGTTGCGGTTTACTGACGATGCGATTGACGCAATTGCCCAGCTCACGGACTCTGTGAACAGCAGGACTGAAAACATCGGCGCCCGTCGCCTCCATACACTGCTTGAGAGAGTGTTAGATCAAGTCTCATTTGATGCGGATACGCGAGAGGGCACGGAGATAATAATCGACGCCGAATATGTCACCGGGCGACTATCAGATATTGTAGAAGATTCGAATTTATCCAGATTCATTTTGTAAAAATTGGAGCTAGACTAATTGTGAAGTCAAAAACTAATTTCCTCGCCCTAGTGCTTACCGCCGTAATGGGTTTAACAATCGCGTGCGGAAAGAAAACAAATCCGAGAGCTCCCGAGGCGCTTGCCCCCAGTTCGGTGAAGTTTCTCACCGCCAAAACATCAGTAAACTCAGTGGACCTTCGCTGGGAGGCTCCTAGTACGGATGCAAGCGGAGATAAGTTAATTGATCTGACTGGCTTTGTCGTGAAGCGCGCGCTTGTTCTTCCAGATGAAGACCCAGATTTCGATATCATTGCAGAACTTCCCGTAAGGGCAAACGAAGTTGCCAAGACCGCGACTCCCGCTGAGGCGAGTGCTGCAAAGGCATACAGCTTCAGCGATACTGATGTGAAGGCTGGCGAAAAGTACCAGTATCTCGTACTTGGCGTGAATGAAGATGACGTTGAGGGAGAAGCGAGCTCAAGTGTTCGCGTAA
>CAYGNZ010000376.1:0-4047 GCA_964351345.1 uncultured Bdellovibrionales bacterium
AAACAGCGGTCGAGGCTAAGGCGAATAGCATTCCGACGTTAAAAACAAGCTCCCTGACATCGCCAGGGAGCTTGATGTTTTTCATGCATTGACATGCGTTTATTCTGAGCATTCCTCGACGTGCGCTCGAACAATGGCGGCAAGCTCTCGTAGAGTCGTCTCATCTCCCATCAGGGAAGCAAGCACTTGTTGATAGTGCGCCGGTGATATCCCAGCCTCTCGAAACAGCCTCTGGCAAAACTCTTCAGGTGTAGTTACTTGAGTCGAGGGTAACAGACTTTCCCATTCACTTGCTCGCTCGCCTCTCGCCTTTGCGCGAAGGGTGCGAAATGCGCGCACGGCGCCTTCTTCGGTTATCCCGACTCCAGCAAGACGCTCGGCGGCGATGCCTTCGCCTTCTCGAATCAATGCGATGAGCAGATGCTCCGCTCCGACAAAGCTCTCTTCGAGCTCACTGGCGATAGCAGTCGCGTAATCAATCACCCGTTTCAATCGTGGAGTTACCGGTCTCCTACCGTGCGACGCGTCATCCCCTCGCGTAAGTCTGCTCTCCACTTGTGCGTAAAAGGTGTGCAGCAAGTCTTCAGCGCGTACTTGCGTTCCGAGAGGAGACTCTTTTAGAAGTTCGAGCAACAATTCTTTCCCTTGAGAATTTTCCGACGCGAGTGCCAGAAGAAGATGCTCGGTATTTGCGTAACTTTGGTGGAGCTGGCCAGCGAGTTGCACGGCGGCAGTCCAGACACTACGCGCGGTATCATCAAACCTTTCGAACATGTCAATCCTTTCCAAAACGCTAAGTCAAAGACCAGTGCCAGGTAAGTAAACCCAGGGCAGCTGGAGGAGGATAGCACATGCAGAGCTGGTCTCAAGGTTCGGGCTAAGAGACGATTCCTGTTCACAAAATGGAATGGGAAGGATTTCGGACGCAGGACTTAGCTGAGTTCGAGTAGGCGTAGTGGATCTAAACCACCAGTCGGTTTGAACCTCGCGGTCTTGGATGCCGGGCTTAGCTCTCGTTCGAGTATTCGCTGTAACTGGCGAACAGGGGCAACAATAGTTTTGTTGTCGTTCTGGGCTTTGGGCTTTGCTATCACTGAGTAATAGCGATGCTGAACAAGGTCGCAGATGCTTGACACACAGAGGTTGATGTAGCCCGCAGAAAACAGTTCCACAACGAGAGAGTCCTCTGGCATAAGCAAGGCGTGAGTCATTCCTGCTCCGTGTGGACCAATACACACATCTACTTTCGACATCATTTCAATCTGTTCCGCGAAGGAATAGTGTTCCATTTCGACTCGTTCAATTCCGAAGTTTGCCAATTGCTGCAGCACTTCGTTTTCATTTACCACCACTCGTGCACGACGAAGGCTATCTGTTCCTCGAGAACTGAAGATTCGTTTAGGAAAATCGTTTCTCGTATGCGGACAATGTTCAAGCAGAGTGTCACGAACTGCACGCAGCAAACCTTGGTACTCTGCTAATTGCTCGAATTTGTAATAGTGCGGAATGAACAGCTCTTCGACTTGATAACAATGAGTCCGTAGCAGCGTGATACGTTCTTGCCCGATGCCAAGAAACGGAAGCGACTCCCGCGCCAGGCGATTCGTCTCCTCGATTAGATAACTTCCGCGAAAACCACTTGTTTCCGCAACAATCACTTGCGGCAAATAGTCACACACCCAGTGGTAGAAATTTTCTGACCACGGACCGCTGAGGCATACATACTGACCGCGGAGTTTTTCATTAAACTCGACTAAGGTTTTGAAGTGCTGGCGATAGAGCCCTGTTCGATGGTTGTGAAAGTTCTCGTTGAATACGCCATACGCTTGCTCCTGAAGTGGGTGTCCCTCAAGAGTAAAGCGTAGACGGTGGTCTCCCACTAGATATGCCTCACGCAGGGAAGTACAACCAAGAGGTTGGGCATTGCCTAGGGCAGGAAAAACGTGCTCGCAAAGTATTGTGCCAGATGTTCCTAAATCCTGAAGAGACACAAACGTTTCTTGGGTCTGATGATCGCATTTCGTTCGAGTATCGATAGCGGCGGGGTGCGTAAGCATCTCCCGGTCAAAGGCAAGTGAAAGCGCATAGGCATTCGCGTGATTCGGCTGGAGACTCAATGCCTCGGAAGTCGCCCACTTTGCTTTTTCGGTGTGGCCGAGGTTGAGGAAGGCAACGGCCATGGCGTAATACAGGTCGGGCGAGTGGCCGCCGAGCGCGAGAATATCACTCGCTGCAATGAGCACACTTTGATAATCGGCACGATTAATCGCATCAGAAAGTTGACGCAGGCGCGCTGAAATGGCCTCTTGTTCGATCATCGCGACACATCTGAAACGGCTCGCCAATCTTTCTTATGGTAGGATTTCCCAGATGTGAAATGCTTTTGGCGAGCGGATAATAGTAAATTCTACGCCATATTTGCTTGCGAATGCTTGCACTGCTTTTTCTGGGCCGGAACCAGGAACTGCATCATGTCCGAAAAAATGTCCGCCTGGTTTCAGCTTTGGCCACCATGCCTCCATGTCGGCTAAGCAACCTTCAAAGGAGTGGTCCCCATCTACAAAAATCGCATCAAGAGAGCGATCGGCAAAACGATGGACCATTTCTAAACTAGGTCCGCGGGTTGGAACAATAAAGTGTTCCATTTTGCTCTTTGCTACGTTCTCAGAAAAGATGTCGAATACTTGTTTATTCTTTATCTCTTCCATCTCCTGATGTTCAGGCGAGCCTTCCCAAGTATCGACGCAATACACACGAGCATCGAAATTGAGATTTGCAAGCAAGCTGTTTGCAACCACAATGCTTGAGAGACCCATCCAACTACCAATCTCGAGATACTTTCCGGCTTTGGGAATTCGACCAGCAACATTCCACAGGTATTCGATATCACCTGGACTCAAAAATCCGCGGACACCGTTGACCTCATGAAACCAGGAGTCAGGAACTTTGTTGATGCTAATGCCTTTTGCTAACCAGACATCTTTCCATCGATCGATATTTAAATTGATTTGTTCCATTGTTGATTCCTCAAAACCATGTTTTCCAACCTTAAAGATGCCTTGGAGTCTAGCGCAGATTCTGTCAGCCAAAGCTTTTGTCAAACTTCGCTTGAGGTCTTTTGTGTTCATTAAAATGCGAAAACAAAGCGAACATTTTTCGTCAGAAAATCAGATTAAGCGGGCCGAAAAAGAAGCCTTGTTCGAGGCAAAAGCTGGGATTGGCTCCGGCTAGCTGAAACATCATCGACTAAAGTAGTGCGGGTAAGCGGCTTTCGCTGAATAGGTGATTACTATTTGCGGTTAGACCACTACTTTTGCGGCGCTACAAGCTAGGCTGCCGAATGGTTCTTCGAACAGCAAAAATAAGAACGAAGAGAGGGAGTAGAACAACGAGATACTCAAAACGAATGAACGTAATCACTGCGATACCGCTGAATGCGAATGCGGCAAGCAAGATCATATACGCTCGTTCGCCAAAGCGCTGAAAGAAATCCTGTGTGAGTACGAGAAAAGGAAATGCAAGTAACACATACGCATGAAGAAAGGCATAAGGAGTGGCAAGCATGGAGAGTGGAAGCATCACGAAAACAAATTGTAGAAAATTTGGCCGATAACGTAGCTCGTAGAACAGGCCGAGCAAACAGGCAGCGATGAAAAGCAAAGGACGTGCGAGAGTAAACGAGAAATTTGCCTCAAGAAGCTGTGCAAGCGCAGAGCCGGGTAGCACTCCGGAGCTGTGATAGAGTTTCGGAGCATATTCAAAAAACAGCTTGTAACCTTGCGGATAGAGTAGCAATCCAATCGCGATTTGTAGCACGAGGCCGAAAGTCGCCCAGAGGATCAGTTCGTAACGTTTTGCTCTTAATTCGCGAACGCCGAGAACTAAAAAAAACGGAATCAGATGGTGTGGTTTGAGTAAGGTAAGCGAAAGAAACAAGCCGGCAGCGCGCATTTTGCCTTTCAAAAACTTCTCAATGAAGAGTGTCAGCCCGAAGAGTAGCACCACACTACTCTGACCATAGGCGAGCACCTTTATCACCGGAGGAAA
>CAYGNZ010000377.1:0-4035 GCA_964351345.1 uncultured Bdellovibrionales bacterium
TGCCTTGATGCCTCAAGGCCAGAAGTGGATTAGCAAAGGTGCTGTTTCTCGCTGATCACCAAACTCAGCGCAACGTTGCCATGCTTGCCAAGGAGACGCTATTCCTGTAGTAATTACTCGGAATTAAAAAGGCATCATGTTTCTTCGACCGCTACAAATTGGAAATCTCACCTTAGAGAATAACCTAATCCTCGCCCCCATGTCGGGTGTGACAAATTCCTGGTTCCGTCGCTTACTCAAACTTGAAAATCCCGGTGCGATTGGATTGGTGGTTACGGAATTCATCTCCATTGAAGGCATGACTCGAAAAAACGAAGGCAGCCTACGCATGATGCGCTTTCGCGAAGAAGAGAGCCCAATCTCTATTCAGGTATTTGGCAATCCGATTGACCGCATGGTGCTCGCGGCCGAGATGATCCAAGAATCCGGTGCGAATATTGTCGATATTAATTGTGGCTGCCCCGTCCCAAAAGTGGTGAAGAAAGGAGGCGGTTGCGAATTAATGCGGCAACCGGAGCACTTGGAAAAGATACTGCGAGCGGTTCGTGCGAAGATTCAAATTCCACTTACACTAAAAATACGCTCAGGCTGGAGTGAGTCCAATAAGAACGCCTTAGAGATTGCTCTCATGGCACAGGATTGCGGAGTGGATATGCTCGCAATTCATGGACGCACGCGAGAGGCCTTGTATCGAGGCGATGCCGACTGGGACATTGTCGAGGAGGTGGCGAATCGATTAACAATCCCGGTAATCGGTAGTGGGGATGTGGTTGATGCCGCCTCGGCAAAACGCTGTCTTGACCGCGGTGTTGCGGGGGTAATGATCGGTCGTGGTGCAATGGCAAACCCCTGGATTTTTCGTGAAATTCAGTCCGCGGCAAACGGGGAGCATTTTGAGCCGCCCAGTGATGTCGCCACCGTCGATGTGCTGTTGCGTTATATGGGCCTGCTCTCTGCTGATTTACCAGAGAAAGCGGTCATGGGCAGAATGAAACAGTTCGCAAGTCAGGTAACCCGTCGGGTACGGGGCGCAACTCCTGCACGAAGGGCGATTTGTACCGCCAAAACCCTCGCGGAGATGGAATCAACTTTAGAGCGCTGGCGAGAGTATCTGCAGAGCAGACCGGGCACGCTGCTGGAGAACATGAGCGTAGATGCTGCGTATCAAGAGCCGCTTACCAGGGAACTCGGAATTTCTTAATGCTTCACGTCGAGTCAGTCAGCAAATCATTCGGACGTCATACGGTACTGCAAAACCTTAGCTTCTCAATGGCACAAGGTGAAATACTTGGCGTGGTCGGCCCCAGTGGTGCGGGCAAAAGTGTGTTGCTCAAGATTATCGGCAGTGTCATGCAGCCGGACCACGGGCGAATTTATCGCGACACCACGAGCAGCAGTGGAGAAGACCTCAGTAGTGACGTCTCCTCGGGCGGAGTGGGGTTCTTGTTTCAGGAGGGTGCGCTGTTTGACTCGATGAGTGTGATCGAAAACGTCGCATTCCCCTTATTCTCAACCAAGACCGCGCACGGCGAGCTGTCCTACGACGAGGTAATGACAAGAGCTCACGACATTCTTTGTGAAGTAGGACTACGTGATGCCTACAAAAAATTCCCCGGCCAGCTCAGTGGAGGCATGAGACGAAGGGTTGGAATCGCGCGAGCGCTGGTATCGCATCCTCGACTCGTCCTCCTCGATGACCCGACGGGAGGCTTAGATCCAGTCGCCGCTCGCGTAATCATGAACTTAATCCTATCGTTGCATCAAAACTACAAACCAACGGTAGTACTTGTAAGCCACGACATCCGACGCTTGTTGCCGAGCGTTTCTCGTGTGTTGGGTCTTTTCGACGGAAAATTAATTTGCGATGAAGCAAGCGAAAATCTGGTTTCTCGTGCAGACCAAAAAGTAATTGATTTTCTGGCGACACGCTACGACTTCGATAATTCGAGCAACACAAGTGCCTCGTAAAAAATCTAATATTCAGGAAGCGCGTCGAGCACTGCTCGACGGAATCGGTGTCCCAGAGCAGCGTCCCTTCGCCGCGGACGCATTTCAGCTCTCGGCGATTGAGTCCATTGAAGCCGAAAATGATACTCTCGTCATTGCTCCCACAGGGACGGGGAAAACCTTCATTGCAATCGAAGGAATCCGTCGCGCGATTGAACAGGGTAAGAGAGCCGTCTACACCGCACCGCTCAAAGCGCTCTCGAACACCAAATACACTGAACTCAAACGCCTGTTTGAACCAAAGTATTCCGTGGGACTACTCACCGGCGATAGAAAAATCGACACCGATGCAGATGTCGTTGTTGCCACCACTGAAATTTATCGCAACGATCTTTACAACTACGGTGCGGACTACTCACTCGTGGTGCTCGATGAACTACACTATTTAGCTGATGCACAACGTGGTCCGGTGTGGGAAGAGAGCATTATTCTCTCACCAAAATCAGCAACGTTGTTGATGTTATCGGCCTCAATTTCAAACCCCGAAGAGATTGCGGAATGGATTACTCAGGTGCGCGGCGGTGACGTGCGAATCATTTCGGAGACGAATCGCCCGGTAGAGCTACGTTTGGCCTTTCTTCATCCTCGAGCAGGTATTTTGCCGGTCGAAGGAGAGAATGGTCGATTATTTCCTGAAATCGCGTCCTTCTACAATCAAGGGTCAAGTCGAAATTCTCGCGGGGGAGCACGAGGGAGAGGTCGCTCACATTCGAAACGTCCAAGAAAGGGGCCACCGAAGAAACGTCGGCCAAAGGCAAAAAAGAAGCGTCCGCCGAAAGGAAGTGAATCATGAGCGGCATATTTGTCTCTGTTGTCAGCATACTCAATGAATTGGAACGCGACGACTTACTTCCGGCGATTGTATTTCGCAGCTCCCGCAACCAATGCGATATTGACGCTGAGAAAGCTTCACGCACCAGTCGCCTCCACTTACCGCCGGATCGCCAACGAGAGATGAAGGAACTCGTCTACAAGATCATGGCGCGTTATGAGATGGATAAAGAGCTAATCACCTCACATCCACAGTATAGCGGCTTACTGACAACTGGTGTCGGTGCGCATCATGCCGGACAGCTACTGGTCTGGCGCCTTCTTCTTGAAGAACTGATGGCTGCCGGAGCACTGCGACTCCTTGTGGCTACAGGCACGGTAGCTGCTGGAGTTGATTTCCCCGCGAGAACGGTGGTGATCACCGCTCACTCTCGCAGGGGTGCCGAGGGCTTTGTAAATATTACCTCTAGTGAATTTCAGCAGATGTCAGGACGAGCGGGAAGGCGAGGGAAGGACACCGTGGGGTTTTGTGTCATCGCTCCCTCCCCATACTGTGACGTACGAGTGCTGCAACAACTCTCAAAACAACCTCCAGAACCCTTAGTGTCTTCCTATTTTCCTGGTCCGAGCACGGTCTTGAACTTGCTTCGGTATCGTAGCGTTGATGGTTTGCGCTACACCGTAGAGCGAAGCCTTGCCTCCTTTGTTGACCAGAAATCTGCTCGCGCAACCCGAACAGACTGCGAAGCGATTGCCGCTGAGCTTTCTGAGCAGGGTAAAGAAACCTTTGCGATGTTTCAGACGAAACTCGCCACAGGAGACAAGAATCTTGAGACTGCAGAAATCCCTCACGAGCTGACAAAAGAGGAGAAGAAACAGTTAAAACGAATTCGCCGTATGCTTCGACAATCCGAACAACTCTCCGGTCAACAAACGGCACTTCTTGCTCGTTCCCTCGATGGATTGATGGAGCTTGGATACCTCGAAGGCGAGAATCTCTCTTCAAAGGGCTTTTGGGCCGCGAACCTCTGCACCACCTTGGTAATCGAATTGGCCGAAATGATTGAGCAGGGCCTTTTCGAGGTGGAAAATGTTGAAGAGCTTGTTGCCGTCCTCGCGTCAATCACGGGAGATCCCCATCGTCAGTATCTCAAAGCCCCTGAATCTCCTCTTAGCAATGAGACAAAAACAAAACTCAACGCAATCCTCACTCGGGTGAGAAAACAGCAAATGCCCGGTGTGCGCGAAGACAGGGCG
>CAYGNZ010000378.1:0-4021 GCA_964351345.1 uncultured Bdellovibrionales bacterium
TAGAGCTAATGACGCAGTTCCCTGTGAGCCACGGTGTATATCTAGAATCGTGGCAATTGGTGTATGTCCACAATCGTAGCAATTGATGTATGTCCGCAATCGTAGCAATTGACATAAGTGATCGTTTGGCAACGCTTGTTGCCGCCCGACGGGGCGAAAACGACTCAATTGATTTGCTTCGTGTGCGCACGGTCCCAATCGACGAGGTCCACATTCCTTCCCGAGCTGAATTGCTCGAGGAGGAAGGGACTGATGACGATCACCCGTCCGGCGAAGCTGAGCAGGATATAGACTCCGCTCAGGCAGAACTCAGCCCAGCACCAAAGGTCGTCGACACTCATCGACTCGAAGAGCTACTGGGATTAGAGATCGAAAGTAGCGTCGGGGTACTTCCTGGAGAGGAAGTGCTGTACCGAGTGTTTAAGCTACCGTTTGCAAATCAAAAGAAAATTGATCAGATCGCTCCCCTTCAGCTCGAAGATGGTCTTCCATTTGAGCTCGACGAGTTTCACTTTGATAATCGGGTGATACAAAGAGACGAGGACGGTCAATACGAGGTCTTAAGCACGCTTATTCCAAGCGTGCTCGTTGCACAGGGATTAAGCACCTTTGCGCAGCTTGGCTCTGACCCCAAAATGCTCACCACTAAAGCAAGCGCACTCTTAGGAATCGCCGAACACGTTGCACGTAGTGAACATCAATGTTTTGCGGTTCTTGAGGTAAGTTCGGGACGTGCCTCATTGGCAGTATTCGATGATGGAAAACTGCGGCGACTGCGCGATCTGCCGTTGATTCCCAACGAGAGCCACACTGAAATCGCGAGCGAATTGTTTGCGCAAATAAATTGCACTTTGCAACGTTCGGAAAAAGAGCTCGAATGTGCACTCGCGTCGATTTACGTCATTAGTGACACCACCTTCTATCAGCAATGCGCCGACTCATTGCTCTACCCAGTGCAGTCATTAGACTTCGAAAATTTCGTGCACAACCGTACGGAAGAAGACTTGCGAATTGATAATCTCTCCTGGGCAATTGGATTGCTTTCACTAGAGATTCTCGGTAACAAAAACGGCTCTGGGGACCTCGTTGATTTTAGGCAAGGGACGTTCTCCTATAATCCTGCCTGGCGCAACCTCTGGAATGCAATACAAACTGAATTCGTTTCTATCAGTTTAGCAGTTGTTGCCGCTATCTTGTGGTTCATTTCTATTGTGTACTCCACTCAGCATGAGTTAACCCAGGTTGAAAGCGCGATTAAGAGTCTGCTCTCCACAGCACTTCCAGAAGTGGCTGTTCCCTATCGCCGAGAATCAAATTTTCTCGAGGAGGAAATAGAAAGAATTGAAGAGCAATTACGTGGAATGGGTTCACTCTCCTCGCTCAGCCCCCTTGAGTCGCTCAACGTGTTATCCAAGACAATTGGCAGAGATATTGACATCAGCGTTGATGCGGTAAATATCGCTCAGTCACGCCTTAGTCTCCGCGGCTCAGTGTTGGATAACCCCAGTGTCGGTAGACTCAGCGGTGCCCTTGAGAAACAAGAATCACGTTTTTGTTCAGTAAAAGTCGACCCGAAAGGCCGTGTCCCTGGCTCCTCTCGTGTCAAGTTTAGTGCGGAGATAGAGCTTTGCGAATAGCGCTCTAGAGTAATAGGTATTGTGAACTACGGTAAGAAATTCCTTCAGTTTTTTACGAAGCTCAATCCGAGAGAGAGAGCACTCGTGGGCTTCACCGCGATTTGCCTGTTCGCGACCGGCATTTATTTGTTTGTCGAGGAAGTACAAGCACATATTGGAGAGACCGATCGCCTTATCACTCGTCGAGAGCAACAGCTTGAGAAGCTCCCTCCACTACTCATACGGTATAAAACACTGAGCGCACGGCTGGATAAGATGCAGACTACCTTCGCCGAGGCAGAGATGAGCTTCGAAGAAGTCACCAGTCAACTCGACAAAATCGTTCGAGAAAGCATCGGCAGCGACAACTATGATTTGAAGAAATCTCGTTCTCCAACTCAAATTGGATTTGAATACCAAAAGCAAGAGTTTACTCTGAAGGTAAAATCTCTCACACTTGATCAAGTAGTCTCCTTACTCCATAAACTGGAGCAGGGTGAAAGCCCCCTGTTTCTCGGGAAAGTCGACCTACTGAAGAGTAGTAGTGGGCAGGACTTTAGCGCCACTCTCGAAATATTTAGTGTAAGAAAAAGTTAGGCTTTGTGGCTGCCCCTCTCACAATGAAGCGCGCTTTTATACAGATTGTTTTGTTCTTTTTCCTCGTTGCGATCGTGATGATCGTGCGTTTCCCGTATCATGACTACGGTGTGGGTATGTTCGATACGCTGAGAGACTCGCTTCGCTCTCAGGGAATTCTTCTGGAGGCAGATGATATTCAGTTTAGTTTTCCAGCTCGTGTGGAATTCGACAACCTCAGCGTCCTACTTCCCCATCAAAAGCTGCCGCTCCCGCTCCATGCTGAGCGTGCATTACTCAACCCAAGCCTCACCTCGCTGCTACTACTACGCGGTGTGCTCCATAGTAATCTAGAAGCCTATCAAGGGTCGCTTGACACGAAGCTAGACTACTCGCTCTGGGGAGAGGAGGTTGAGTTTGAATTGCACGGTAAGAATCTACAACTCCAAGAGCATCCCGTACTTAGAGCCAACGGAGTTTCTGGTACGCTACGCGTCGACGCGGTTGGCGAAGTGCAACGCAGCCCCTTGGGCAGCGCATCAAGTAGTTACGCGCAGGTCAAAAAAAGCTCCGTCAATGTGGTATTGGAGAACGCGGAATATTCAGGGAACTACAAAATAAAAGGATTCATCCCTGTTCCCAAACTCCAAGATATACGCTCGGAATTACTTCTCTCTCACGCAAATGAAAAAACAATCATCGAAAAATTTGATCTCTTTTCCTCCTTAGGTCAGCTCGCGGCAAAAGGAGAATTACGTGGCGCAAGAGCCGTGGAAGAACTTGCTATTTCGGGAACAATATCTTTAACCGCGGAGGGAGAAAAGGTTCTTGGTGGCTATCTCGCTCTTTCAGCCGGCCTCTCCCCTGACACTGTCTCAAGGGACTGGAGTTTTTCACTCACTCAAACTCGCCCCAATACTTTGCCGATATTCAAAGCGAATCCTCGCTAGCAGTGACTAATGTACGGCCCTGTCGTAAGCTTTTTTAGTGCATAAATTTTATTAGTTATTGCGAATCGTGATTTGTAAGCTTTGCAACTTTTTGTTTGTAATTTTCTTTAGCCTTGTTCGTCAAAGCTTTAGTCAACTAGGACGGAGGCCAGAATGAGTTTATCTTACGATTTTACTGCACAACGAGAATCTGCATCAGTTAAGCCTAATAATCCAGAGCATGAGCTTCTCGTCGCGATTCTTGACCGTGCGGTTTTGGACTTTTACAGCAGAAGAGACGCTCTTCGCGGACCCGCCCAGGAATGGCTGTTTGAGGCGGAGGAAGACGACGGCATGTTTTCCTTCGAATGGATTTGTCAGCATTTAGGTTTGGATTCTGAAGCAGTACGTAAAAGAGTTGCTGAACTTCAGCTATCGAGCAATTTTGCGCAGTCACACCGCTGGTTGCGGAAAAAAGTTCAGAGCGGAAAGAAATCAGCCGCTGAGAATGATGACGAATTCGATGAGGAAGCTGCAGCCTAGCTTCCCCTGCCCAAAATCTTAGCTTCCATGAGGCGCGTCTAATTCCTTTTTCCAAATCAATAGTTGGTTTACTATGAGGACTGTCGATGACCTCAAGGAACTAACCGATGTACATCCTTATTACCTCAATCATTGCTGGGATTCTGTTTAGCATTGGAGTGTTCGTGCTGAACAAACTTCTCTCCTCCGGGCAGGGTGAATCCTTGGCGACCGAGGTTTTAGAAAAAGAGAAGGAAAACGAAGCCCTGAATCAAACTCTTGAGTCATCGCTTAGCTACGCCGAATCAATGAGTCCATTGAGTGATTCGCTTGAAAAAGAAGGCGAAATTCAGACTCTCTTGGAGCAACTTTCAGCCG
>CAYGNZ010000379.1:0-4011 GCA_964351345.1 uncultured Bdellovibrionales bacterium
GCAACGCTTTCGTTTGGTGGAGCGCTTGTCTTATTTGCGATACTTCCACTTCTTTTTATTGCCTACCGTTTGTTACGAAGAGAGCGAATGAAGCTTTCTCTTGCCTTGCCTGCGACGTTGGCCTGGATACTGTCACTGTGCGTGGTGAGCATGGTGTATGGCAGTTTCCGGGATGGTTTTCATCATGATGAGACTGGGCAGATGTTTGCTTCCACTGCTGTTGAAATCGGCAATTTTATACTCGCGGGAAGTCAGTTCGGCACGATCTTACGTGGCACGGGGTTCTATCCGTTTCACAACGTACAGCCATCGATTTGTCAGTACCTCCCTGGTTCAGCGTCCCCAGAGGACTGCAAGTTCTTTTTTTACTGGCTTGGGGCGGGTGTAAACGTTCTGCTTCTCGTGGTGTATTTTTTTGCAGGAGAGCGAAAGGGTAGGAGAGGCCGGATAGTTTTTTGGCTGCTTGGCAACGCGATTATTTTCTGTTCCTTTGTTTTAGTTGCCGCAGGACGCGCTCATTTAGGTGACTTCTATGCAACGTCGCTACGCTACCAAGCATTTCCGCAAATTGCTTGGGCAATCTTAGTACTCCCCCTGTTTTCTTGGCTCGCTCGACCTCTGAAACTGAGTGCAAGATGGCGACTCCGTTCGTTCGGCGCTTTATTGATTCTCGTCGTACTTCTTTGCTCGCAGTTCTATCAGCTTATGACATTTTCTAATTTCGCGGCGGAAGGATTAAGTACGAGGCGTTACTTGGAGGACTGGCGTGAGTGGCAGCAAGCATCCTCGGCGGAGCTGCAAGGTGCGCGTCCCTATTTCTTTTCAGAATCACTGCAGATGGCAAAACCTTTAGAGGTTGAGCCTGAGAAAGTAGTGCAGTTGCTGAAGTAGAAAAGAAGCCCTTCGCGCGTTGCGAAGGGCTTGATTGGGTGTAACCCTGAGGAAAACGTTCCCTATTCGACGTAACTGAGTCGATTCCAGAGCAGTTCGAAGAGATTCTCCTCGTGAGGCTGGCGGCGGTCCAAGTTGGAGGTGCCGCGGTTAATGCTCACCAGGCTGACGTTGCTCATCTGGGCTCGCCGTTTGAGTTGCGGGTCGTTGGTATACACCGCAAGGGACAGCGTCGAGCCCATTTCTTCAAACGCCTGGTCGATCGAGGATTCCACAACCGCCGTATAGGGGAAGAGAAATTCCTCGTTTGCCAGTGGGTGAGACGATGAGTCGCAGAAGACCACTGTTGGTTGAAGGTAGGTTCGACCCTCAAACTCAAGGAGACGATCTCCTTGACGATACAGTGCGCTCACGTCACGCGCTCCAGGCGTGCGTAAGCCTTCGTCAATTGACTCATTTACCAGAACGGCTCGCTCAGGCATCGCCATCGCTGAAAGCGTGGCGTCCGGATGTGCCAGGGGCAGGGGACGAATCTTGGCCAGCTCTCGGGCAAGAGCGTGCGCAATTTCATGTCCATGCCGTGGAACAACGATCCTTGAAACGGCAAAGCAGCTTCGACCGCTGTTTGCCGAGACATTCTGGACCAACGCCGGCAGCAAACTTTTCCAATCATCGATGCGGTCTGCGCCGATGAAGAGCTTGGAGAAGCCCGAGCCGTGTACTTGGACCAGCGGATAGCTACTCCAGCGCTTCACGGTCTCATCAGAGCCAAACACAATCGCGCCCTGGGTAAGTTCAGGGATACGATTCGCCGCGGCGTAATCGCAAGGATAAAAGCCAAAGGCTTCCTTGGGGAATCCCGCAGCGATGAACGCCTGGATCAAACGATACGGCGTAAACGGCTCGGAACTTCCCGGTCGAATGAGCACCGGGAAGCCAAAGGCAAGGCACACAACCCAGGTCACATGCACCCCGGGCGAATTGTTAGGCATTGCGCAGCCTAAGCCATCAATCCGAGGTACTAAGCGAACTGTTGCGCCCCCTTGCTCTCCGACTCCTGTGTCGTAGATATCAAGGGGGAGTCCTCGCGAGAGGCCATTCATCACCGCCTCAGTTTGTGCGAGTGCTGCACAAATTCGACTGGTGTTTGCCGCAGCGAGGACATCCGAAAGCCCGCTCGTTCGAGAGAGTAACTGAAGGTAGTCATCTCTCGATTGAGCGATGCCGCCACCATCAACCGTGCCGTTGGCAAAGATCTCTCCTGCCTTGACCGACATCGCGATGCGATCTCGCACCGGGATGGCTTGCAGGGTGTCTCGTGCCGTCGCTAAAAGGCCCCGTCGCCGTACATCGACAGCAATGCGATTCTCTAGGACAAGTCCCAGCGAACCAAGCTCTTCTCCAGTTCCAAGGTCGGTGATGGAATGGCGATTCAAGCTGTGGTACTCGGTGCCGAAACACAGAGCAGGAATTGTAATATTCATTACGGAGTTCTCCTTTCTGTAGTTTCGGTTTAGTACACACCCTTGTTCAGCTTCGCCCGGTCTTCTGGCGGAGGCCCAACTTCGGCAACGCCGTCCCAAGGAAAGCTCTCAGTGGGGGCCACACGTTCAGCCATGTCACGCTCGCGGAAGCGAGGCATGAACCACTCAAGGGTCGCCGTGGTGATCTCAACAAATCCGCGCTCGCCATAGTCGACAAGCGCTCTCGAATCCTCGCGCCGGGTCACCCGAAGCAGGGTATGCGGCTGCAAGGACTGATAGATAACGGAGTACGGACGTTGCCCCTCGATAGGAGCGCTGAGGGTGGCGAGTGGACGAGGCCTTGCCAAGCCAACGAGCGCGTTGCCGTAGGTGGGCACGAAATGGATTTTGCCTTGAAACAGCTCCTCAACGATGTTTCTCACCGTCTCGGGATCCATCTCTGTACCACCAGCAAACACACCCTTAACCGAGGTGTCGACCCAGTTGATCAGCTCACCAATTGCCTCAATGAGAACCGGAGGACAAAAGATCCAATCTGGCTTGTCTCGTCGGATAGCGGCAATTGAGCGTGCCACCAACTCGGCTTTGTACGCCTTCGCTGCCGTGTTGTTGGGGTTCTTCATCCAGCCGACATGTAGGTCGATCTTGTGAAACCCTGCCTGGCGAATGCGAGCAAGTATCTCAACACCACTCGGGAGGCGACGCGGCCCGCCGGGTCCGATGTAGAGCGCAGATCCACCTTGAGGAAAGCCCTCCTCCGGAAGCGATTGGCTGAAGGTGTGGTAGTCCCAACCGTAGTCGGAGTCATCCTCACCGTTACCGATGCGGCCCCAACGGCGTTTGGGGTCTCCGGTAGTACCTCCGGTGACAAACATCGACCAGGTCTCGCAGTTAGCGAATCCTCTCGGATGCCAAGCTTGCGCGGGTACTTTACGAAGATGCTGGTCGCCGTCGAAGTTATCAAAGAGGCGAACCAGATCGTCTAGTCCAGCAATCTCAGCAATCGGGTCGAAACCCAAACGCGAACGCTGGTCGAGCCAGAAGGGTGAACCAGTGGCATCGCTAAAATGCCACTTAATGACTTCTCGAAGGTGTGCATCTCGAGCCTCGGCAGCTATCGAAATTGCCGTGTTCATTTTGAAATCCTTTGCAGAACGAGTGTGAAAGCTCCAAGAGCAAAAGCGTTAGAGCGGTAGTGACAACAGGTCAACGCTGACAAGAAGCGTTCAAAGTGCTGTCACTACATGTTCTGGTAATCTCGAGATAAGTCTGAGAAAGAACTACTGGAAGGGAAGGAAAAAGTACAAAAAACGTTAGGCGCGGACGCTAACAAATGGTGTATTTTTTTACAATTTTTAGGCCATGGATACTCAGCAGGGCTCAGGAAGCCGAGAGCGCTGTCGAGGTTGCAGAGGAGAAGCGGTTTGAATGCGGAGGGGGGAACGAGTTGCAAAGATTAGGAAAAGCAATGTTGCCGAGGCCCAGCATATCGCTAAGGCCCAAATATCATGAGAAAGGAAATGAGCGCCACGCAGTTGCTGGGAGAAGCCATAGATGAAGCCTGAGAGTAATCCGAGAAGTAAACCGACAAATTTACGCTCGGGCTGGTTTATGAGTAGGAAAAAATAATAGAGCG
>CAYGNZ010000380.1:0-4006 GCA_964351345.1 uncultured Bdellovibrionales bacterium
GTTGAAAAATTCGAGACAGAGCAACTTTCACGGGCGAGTTTAGCCCATCCCAATCCACCGATACCCCAGGCGCTTCCGCTCAAGCCACCGGGAGTGATTCGTCCCTCGGTTGAAGAAAAAGACATTTATCTGCGTGCGGTAGAGGTGATTGAAGAACTTGATGAATGCGCGATCAAACCCTGCAACATTTACTTTCGTATTCACGCAGAAATAGTGAACGGCGCAGAAAGCCCGGTATCCGGAGTACAACTGGCAGTAGGGATTTATTGGGCAAATAAGGGCAAACTCCCTCGACTTCCCTCCGCTTCCTCGCCGAAACTCGCAAGCGAGGAACTGGTCGACCTCAGTGCCCTCGAACTCGCTGCGGGCGAGGGGAAACGCATCAGAATCAAACTTGACCGAAGTGTTCCCAAAGTGCCCGGCGGAAGCTTCATTCCTCATGTTCGAGTCTTGAAAAACTAGCGCTTCATTGCCTTGTTTACTTGCTTCAGATAAACCTCCTGAGCGTACTAGGAAATAGAGAAACTTAGTTTTTTACTCAATTATGTCTCAGCCAAGCAAAAGTAGTCATTCCCAGCTTTCAGCATCGCAAACGGCGCAGCCTGGCGTGTTCGTCAAAACCTTCGGCTGCCAGATGAATGAGTATGATTCGGAAAAGATGCTGCAGCTACTCTCCTCGCAGTATCGTGCAGTGAGTTCTGCCGAGGAGGCCGAGGTTGTCTTGGTCAATACTTGCAGTGTGCGCGACAAAGCGGAGCACAAACTATTTAGCCTGCTTGGTTTGCTTGCTGAAATGAAGGCAAGCAAGCCCTCCATGGTGATTGGGGTCGGCGGCTGCGTAGCTCAGCAAGAGGGTGCGCGCATTGCCAAAAGAAATAAGAGTGTCGATTTTGTATTCGGCACGCACAACTTGTCTCTGGTTCCCGATCTTGTGGCAAAGGCCAAAGCAGGGGCAGAGGTTCAAATCGCGGTGGATTACCGGGATGAATGGGAAGAGCTTCCCGATGAATTCGACGCTGCTCCGCGAGTTGAGGGCGAGAGTCGCGGCGCGTTTGGCTTACACAACACGCCCGTGCGAGCGCTTGTAGCAATACAGCGTGGTTGCGACAAAATGTGCTCGTATTGCGTCGTTCCTAACACGAGAGGCACGCAAGTCAGTCGCTCACTTGCGGAAATAGAAAAAGAAGTTCGCCTAAAAATCAGGGCAGGAGCGAGAGAAGTACTGCTTCTTGGTCAGACCGTCAATTCATACGGAATTGATCTTGAGCCACGAGTTCGTTTCGAAGCACTGATTCGACGTCTTGCAGAAATTGACGGACTGCAACGAATTCGATTTACCAGCCCTCATCCCGCAGAGGTTCGTCGGGAGTTTATTGAACTCTACGGAAGTATTCCGCAACTGTGCCCCCATATTCACCTACCACTACAGTCGGGCAGCGATAGAATTCTTAAGCTAATGAATAGAAACTATCGGCGTGAGCGATACCTGCGTATCGTTGATCAAATTCGCTCACGAGTACCAAATATCGCAATTACGAGCGATATTATTGTCGGCTTCCCCACTGAAACAGAGGAGGATTTCGAACAAACCTTAGCAATCATGCGTGAAGTGAAGTACTCCTCTTCGTATTCGTTTAAGTACTCCACCCGTCCTCACACCACGGCAAAAGAAAATTTCTCTGCCGAGGAAGAGATTCCCAATTCTATCGCCGGAGAGCGTCTCACTCGCTTGCAGGAGCTGCAATGTGAGCACAGTGAGGAGTTCAATCGCCAGTGGCTCGGACAGCGCGTAGATGTACTTGTGGAGGGCCACAATAAGAAGCTATCATTTATGCGCGGTCGAATTCCGCAGAATACACTGCTTGAAATCGTTGAGGGCGCTGCCAAACCGGGAGAAACAGTATCGGTGCGAGTTACCCACAGTAGTCCAAATGCGCTTCGTGGTGTGGTTCTTGAGATAGATGATAAGAAACGAGGGCAGCCAAGTTCCCAATCGATGACAGGGTCTGCCTCGCCCGCGAGGGCAGGGGAGAAGCAAGCCGAAAAGGTCGTTTAATGAGTGAAGAAACCTCCGAGGAAGAGATAGAGATGTTTGTCGCTGGCCTCGTGCTCGATCCAGCTTCCAATGCCCCCATCGTAATTCTCAAGGATGTCAGTGGAGAGACGTGTTTGCCAATTTGGATTGGACTCGCTGAGGCGACTGCCATTGCAAGTGCGCTCAAGCAGGTCGATCTCGCTCGCCCCATGACCCACGATCTCTTGTGCGATGTTATCGAAGAGTTGGGCGGTAGAGTGGTGAAAATTGTTGTCACCGAACTCCAAGAAAACACCTTCATCGCAAACATTGAAATTGTACTGGGCGACCTGGTTAAAGTCATTGATGCGCGCCCGAGTGACGCAATCGCCTTGGCCGTCCGCACTAATGCTCAAATTGTAGTGAAGCCTGAAGTGCTTGAGCAGGCACAGGTCACCCTTGTTGCGGTGAATACTGAAGACGGGGAGGAGGAGTACGAGATCGCAGGAAGTGATGAGGATCGAGAAAAGAAAAACTTCGCCAACATTGATAAGGAAAAGTGGTCTGAAATTCTTGCAGAAATGGACCCCGATGATTTCAAATATAAGATGTAGAAAACCATGATGACTAAGAGTTCAACAACTTCAACGACTAGCGATTCATCCTCTCAACCAGATGCGCCAGTACCAGAACCAAAAACGGGTTCGAGCCTCGATGATCTTTCTGAACGAATCGGCCACTCTGATGCGGAGCCAGACCTCGCGCGTCAACTTGCCGAGAATTGGCAAAAATTCTTCGGAGCCATGGTGCTGGTGCTGCTTGGCGTCTGGCTCCTAGGAGAATTTCGCGCTGCATCTCAGTTGGAAAAAGAAGACGCAAGTTTTCGCTTTCAAAATGCTCAAGAAGCATACGCAACACTGATTTCTGAAGAATCAGCAGGGAACAATGAGAATGCAGAAAAAGCCCGGCGTATTTTCCTGGAAAACCTCACGCTGCTAGAGAAAGGAAATTCGGAGAGTGTCTACGAAGAACTCGCACCGCTCTACCAAGCTCAAGCGGCAATTGATGCTGGTAACCTAGAGCAAGCAAAAGCTACGCTCGCAACACTGGGCGTTACTAACGCTCAGGGCATTCCAAGCAGCCAGTCCGTAAATTCGACCGAGCAGTTTGTAGGTGAGCTCGCCTCCTTACTCTACGCAAGAGTCCTCACACTCTCAGAGGGCGATCGCGCCGCTGAGCGTGCCTATGTCTCTTCCTTGTGTGAGCGGGCGCGGTTCGTCAATTTAGAAGCGCTCTTGTTGCTCTACCGGACTTCAAACTCTGAAGGGGAAAAGGAAGAGGCAAAGGCTTTGGCAAAGAAAATCATTACCGCCCGGCCCGAGCTTGCCGAATCAATCCGAACAGCATTTGAAGGCTTGGGAGTCGCCTTGTCATGAGCTTCACGATCAACAGAGTCTACACCCGTGCGGGCGACGACGGGCGAACAGGCTTAGTTGGTGGACCAAGGATCTTAAAATCTTCCTTACGAATTAACGCAGTCGGTGAAGTTGATGAACTCAACGCTGCACTGGGCGTGGTGAAAGAAACTCTCAATGAGGATGATGAACTACGAGCCCTTATAGAGTTTCTTCAACAAGAACTCTTTGATCTCGGTGGCCAAATTGCCACACCACCCTCCGCTGAGTATGGGGGGATGTGGAAGGTAGCTCAATCGCATGTCACGAACCTCGAAGAGCTTTGTGACTTTTTCGGCACCGATCTCGAACCCTTAACCTCGTTCATTCTCCCCGGTGGCAGTGAAACGGTTGCACATCTACATGTTGCTCGCACATTTGCCCGTCGGGCTGAGCGCTCTCTAGTAGCGCTACGTGAGAGCAAAGAGACTGATTCTGACATTGACGAACTTGTTATCCACTACATCAATCGATTTAGCGATCTCTTGTTTAACCTGGCACGCTGGAGCCTCAAGAAAAATGGGCTCGCCGCCCCACT
>CAYGNZ010000381.1:0-3361 GCA_964351345.1 uncultured Bdellovibrionales bacterium
CCCGATACTTGGTCACCCAATGGCAGTCGCCGGGAGCAACGCCTAGGCCAGGCTCCCCAGCGCGGGCCTCCGTGGATGAGCCGAGCAATACGCTCGACAATACAAAACCCGCTAACAATACGTGCTTCATCACAGCCTCCGTGGTCGCGCCTATTCGCAATCGCGATAGGCAAGGAAAAAACCAGAACGACACCCGTCCTGAGTAAACGCTGAAATGTAGGAAGCAAGCTAATGAACCGAGATGAACAGAAGCTCATATGAAGGGACAGAAAGAACAAATCGCTCCGGACGCTAATGTATCAACTGGCGAAAGTCAACGAGAGGCAGGAGCTACGGAAGGGTTTGAAAGTAACGGTGATTTCAAACCCTCTCCAGGGAATCTGCGAGAGCTTCAGTTAAAATATGTGATGATAACAAGCCGCAGGATTACCCTCGAAACCAAAGGCATTTGGCCAGACATTTTTCAAGGGTACGACAAACAGCAAAAAGCTGCTGATGAGAAACAACTGCCAAAATGCGAGAAACCCCGATACTTGGAGCTCACCCGGTAGGCTTAAACTTAGTTGATAACCGCAGAGCGCAGTAAGCCCAAATAAAGCAACTCGAAATACTTCTCGTGCCGCGATTTCGCGAAAACCGCTGCCGGTAAAATACTGAGTCGCGCCAAGTCCGACTCGCTCAGCACTTGCTTCCAGGCAGCCGATAAATATCGGCAAACCGATCAAGAGCGCTGCAAAAGGGAAGAACGCGATAAGCGCTGTCCCAAGCCCCGCAAGAAGACCAAGAAGTGTTACGCCTTGCGCCGCCGCTTCTGGCTCGGTGTAGTATCGAACGAGATTCACGCCAAAAACAGTGCAGGGTAAAAATACCGTGTAAAGATAAAACGCGCCAAACACTGGTAGAAGTACATGACCACTTCTTCTTGTTCGTTTCCTCAACATCTTTGCCTCTTTTCGGAATGAGTATGGAGAAATACAAAAAGGCGGACAGAGAAAGAATAAACCTAATTATTCACCGTTACTTCCTCTACCCGTATGGAACTGAGATGTCGTAACTGCACAGTTCCAGAGTACGTGGGCAATTCGGGCTATTCAATAAGCGAAAGCGAAAGAATTGTTCAACCGTACATAAACCAAGCGGTCCCTTAGCAGTTGCCTTGAACTCGATGCAACAAGATTGCGAGCATCTGCATAAACTTCATATGAAGCCTGCCAAATCGTTTCTCGTATTGGTTCTTGTACTCTCATGCCCTTCAACAGTACTTGCACAAGGTGGTGGACCCACCGGATGTTTTACCGATTTTGGCTGTAAACCTTTTGACCCTTGTTATCCCCTCTCCTGGTGCTATGACATCGCAATTGACCCACTTGTCGTGTTTCTCGTGTATCGGGGCGCACCAGACTGGTTGATTAGTAATCTAAACTGGTTGCTGCCCACCGGCGTGATTTTTCTCGGCGCGACAATTGTCTCTCTTGGTGGAGTTTTCTCCAGGAGACGACAAACCTCTGCTCCGCCCTGCACCTCTGAATAAATAGATCCGAAACGACTCCTATGTTAGGTTTTCGGGGCTTTTGCGTTTTTTCCGTTCCTTACTACGGAGGTTGTAAAGATGAGTAGGAGATCCATTGGGTATCGGAACTTTTTAGGAGGTTTCTTCGGTGGAGTGCTCGGCGTGCTTTTCGCCGGGAATTTCAACTCCCCGGCACAGGTACTGTATCTTTCGTTTGGAGTGATCCTCGGTGTGCTCCTTGGCTGGTATCACCAAGAGATGTACGCCGCGTGCGAGAATTCCCTTCGGCGCCTTCACGTGAGGCTCCAATCGATTGCGGCAACGTTAGGCCGGTCGCAGAAGGCCCCCTGGGGTCTTGCTCGAGCTCGGGCATTGTGTGGAGTGGGTGTGGAGATTCTCTCCTCAAGCTACCGGCAGGTAGCAGATCCCGGATATCGTGCATATCGAAAATTCCGCGACAGCCCCGTCCGACAGACGCTAGTGGTGCGCATGCTCGGGTTTGTCACCTTGGCCCTGCTGTGTGTGTACCTGGTAATTTGGTTTTCACCGAGATACGTATTGATCGACACCGATGCGACCTTGATTGAAATTGTCATGGCAAGCTGCATGAGTTGGTTTCTGCTCACGCTTACCGCATTTTTCGTGCTGGTAGCGAAGTATCCCCTGACGGCAGATCGCTCAACGCAGTTCTATGCAAATTTTCGCGATCCTATTTTGGCATCGCGCCGTCTCGCTCGCTTTGGACTGTTAGGCAGTTTCTTCTGGGATGTCTGCAATTTCGTATCGACGCTGCGAACATGCATTGCCATGGCCCTGTACGTGGTGTTCGGATTAATCGGATTGTTCGCGATGATGCTCTTCCTCGTGTTACCGACAATCGGATTCTCGGCGTCGGTGCAGGGTCTGCACTTGTTGCTCAACCGCCGTGGTCACTGGTTCTGCTTGTGTGTGACGTTTAGCGTTACCATTCTCAGTGTTCTTACCTTCGCCGCAAATCCGGGAACGGTTCAACACTGGATACTGGCACTCTTTGCCGGCACCATTTCCGGTGGGCTCAGTGAGCTTGGAGCACGCGCGTTCCTCAGAATACTGCAAACCTCTGTGGTGCAGCGCAATGTCTTATCCGACACACCGCTACGCGTTGGTTTCAACATCGCCGACGCCATTGGTGACCGCAGCAAGCTGATATTTGTGCCCCTCATTCAACGCTTGGCTGGTTGCTAAGCGAGGAAGGGATTCTCCTACAAAAAGGACTTCAGCATACGCCTTGGCTGATTCAATCAGCCAAGGCCTTATCTAAAGTCTGTGACAGTCGTTACCGCGGAGCACACTCAGACGGTCTTGAAATGATTTTTCCCGTTAGAGAATTAGCGATTTGTAAGTCTTTGGCGGCTGCCTCTGTTTCTCCATGCCGGCATCGAACCTTTGCTCGCTTGAGATAGAGCACAGGGTTGTTCGGCTGATAATCAATTGCGTAACTCAAATCATCAATCGCCCCCTCAACGTCCTCCACCTTAAGACGATTCTCAGCTCGACTAAGGTAGTAGGCTGCGCGGTTACCATATGTTTGGGTCGCGTACATCTCCTCTGCCCACTGACCGGGGCTGGCAAAGACTATTGAGCTAAGCAGGTAAGCAAATAGTGCGGTGTTCACAGCGTACTCCTGAGGGGTGGATAATGCCGGGAGACTAGCATGAGCCAAAAGTGGTGTTCATGATCTAGATCAAGCCACCCTGCCTATCCTGAACAGGGGGTTTAGGCCGGTCTTGTCGAATAACGTGTGGAAAATGTTCAAATTTTCTGCGCTCGAGGTAACTCTTTGACCCCTGGACTCATAACGATCAGTGGATA
>CAYGNZ010000381.1:3371-3990 GCA_964351345.1 uncultured Bdellovibrionales bacterium
TAAGCAGGTAAGCAAATAGAGCGGTATTCACAACGTACTCCTGGCAGATGGACAATGCCGGGAGACTAGCATGGGCGATACGTGGTGTTCATGATCTAGATCAAGCATTACTCGCTATCTTGAATAAGGCGTCGGGGCCGATTTTTTGGATAAAATGCTAGAAATGTTCAAATTTTCTCGGCTCTAGGTAACTCTTTGACCCCTGGACTCATAACGATTAATGGATACTTAACACCTGCTGTATTGAGGTTTTCGAGGTGAAACGGGCCCTTCTCGTCGTCGGCACAGGTCGATATAAAAAAAATGGCATCTTCCGACGTTTGTATGAATTAAAAGACGAACTCAACCTCCATCTCACTTGCATTGCAAAGGAGGTGAATTGGGCTGATCCCTTTGTCGATTCTTGGTTTCTCGCTGACCCCAGCGAGAGCGCTACGGTCGAGCTTCTTAAGCAGGCATGTGCATCAGGCAGCCTGCCAAGACCTTCGGGTTGTATTAGTTTTATTGATCACTCACTGCAACTCTGCGCTGAAATTTGTACGGCCTTTGACTTACCTGGCGTCACGCCAGAGCTTGCAAGAATTTGTAAGGACAAATACCTCTTTCGAAAAGAACTGAG
>CAYGNZ010000382.1:0-3986 GCA_964351345.1 uncultured Bdellovibrionales bacterium
GCTGGTTCCTGCGACTATCTGGAGTGTTCGGCATTATCCTCATATGTGCTCCACTCTATAGCTTTTTCCAAGGTATGCAGGCCCTGGGGAATCCCCAACGACAAAAAAACATCGCACGCTTCCTTTCTGAATTGGTTCCGTATCCTCTACGAAACTCGAGTAGTGGTGTTGTTGAGTACCTGGGGTGGTATCAGGAAATGTTTGAAAAAAGTGGGGCGTATGCGATGGGAGTCACCTTTGCGATGTCCTTGGTGGCAATCGTGCTTGCCGCAGCGCTGGCGTTTTTCATTAGTCCTTTTTCCGCGCGCACGATAATGAAGCGCGACCCGTACCTGGTTACTGAAAAGCCGTGCCTTCCTTGTGATACCGTGAAGTTTCTTACTCGCTCTGCATTGATGTTCATGCGAGCGATACCAGAGTATATCTGGGCCTTTATTTTTCTCACACTGTTGGGTCCAAGTGCTTGGCCTGCCATCCTCGCGCTTGCGATTCACAACGCCGGCGTTCTAGGACGCCTCCAAACGGAAACGATAGAAAATCTTACTCAAACTCCGCTTCGCTCCGTTCGCGCTTTTGGAGCGAGCAGAATCCAGCTATTTTTTGCAGCTATTGCGCCGATGAGTTTTTCACGATTTCTCTTGTTCTTCTTTGCGCGCTGGGAAATGTGCGTGCGAGAGTCAACGGTATTGGGTCTACTTGGTATTGTCTCCCTTGGGTCATTTATTCAGGATGCAAGAGCGAGGAACTATTATGATGAAATGTTCTTCTTCATTATCCTGGGCGCATTGCTGGTGTTGATTGGCGATCTTATTTCGGCGTTGGTGCGAGCAAGCCTACTGAGTCCAAAGTAAAAGTCCTAAGCTCAGCAGAAGTGAAAAAAGAGTGGGAGAAGGAATTACTGAGAATCTATTTCTGCTCCTCCAAGAGACGTTTTTGAATCAGCACTCGACCTTTATCTTTTCTCTTCGTCATTCCTTCACTATCAAAAGCTTCGAGCAAGGCAACACCGATATTACGACTCATACCGCTTTTTTCACGAAACTCTTTAAGTTCGACTACTTCTTGCGTACGAAAAAGATCGAGTAAGATTTGACGTGCATCTTCCAAGGCGGAGCGAATCATCAAGTTTCCGCCGATGACGCTGATCAAATTTTCACTGACCAAGATTTTTATCACTCGCTTTATCTCACCTGGAGTCATTTCGAGTTCTTCCAGTAGCGGGCCCTTGGCCAAAGAGGCAGCTCCTGCGGCGCGAACGCGTTCTAAAATTTGCTCACGCAGTAGCACTTCGCGGTCTGAGATATCAGGACTAAAAGAACGCTTCGCAAGATGACCATGACGCAGCACGATGTCTTGATCTTTTGTAAGCTCCTCAAACAGCGCTTTCATCCCTTGAGCACTCAACGAAAGCACGGAGCAAAGCTGCTCTAATTTCATTCCCTGCGCAAACGCATTCACCCGATGATAGCGATCGAGTGCCTTTGAAACGTAGCGGGTAAGTTCTGGCAAGCGTGAGCGGATTAACCATTCGCTAGGCGAGAGGGCTTGCAATGCATCATGAGAAAACTCTTCTAGGCCTTGTGTGCACCAGCGAAGCGAATCCGCGCGCAGTATCCAGTTTTTGCCTGCATGCAATTCAGCCGTAAAAAAATCCTCCTGTTCCGCAGCAGCCTTTGCGGCTTTTAAGCGAGGAAGGACGAAGGGAGATGCCCTCCGGAGTCTGCCGGGCTCTATGGAGAGTACTTGACCTCCGCCAATTGTCTTTGAAGGCGAAAGAGAGCGGAGAATAAAACGATCTCCTGCAGCACAGACGACTGGCTCTTGAAAAGCAAGACGCACAAAACAACTTTCTCCAGGGGCGAGGGACTCTTTATTATATAATAAGGCTCGCGCAACCGCTTTGGTTGTGCCGCATAGAAAGCGCACTTCGGATTTACGAAGCAATACTTCACTTTCGCTATTATTCAGCAAGGTCGCTACAATTGAGGAACTACTCCGGTAGACTTCAGGCGCACAGAGTGCCATCCCTCGCGTAATGTCGTCGGGGCTAAGGTCGCGCACGTTAATCGCGGAACTTACATGCGCTCTAGTTTGTGCTGCTTCTTTGCCGTAGGTGTGAATCGCGCGCAAACTAACGTTTCTACCTTCGGGTAGTAGGACCACTTGCTCGCCTTTTGAAAGTGAGCCAGAGACTGGTACGCCAGTGACTACCGTACCGTGACCCTTAAGGGTAAAGACATGGCGCGCATACATGCGAAATGCTCGTGCGTCACTTACCTTTGGTGTTGAAGAGATAAGTTCGCCAAGTTTCTCTTTGAGAGTCTCAATTCCTTCTCCCGTTTCACTTGAAACAGGGAAAATTTGAGAATTTTTGAAGCCGGCGTCTGTGAGAAATTCTCGCACGTCATCAATTACCAGACTCAGGAGTTCTTTATCGACAAGATCGATTTTAGTAAGTGCCACGACCACGTCTTGTAAGCCGAGCAATTTCACAATGCGCATGTGCTCAATTGTTTGAGGCATGACCGCATCATCAGCAGCAACCACAAGTATTAATACATCAATACTTGCCGCTCCCGAGACCATGTTTTGAATAAAGTCTTCATGGCCGGGAACATCGATAATACCGATTCTCCCCAGTCCCGGCACATTCATCGGCGCGACCGCAAAATCAATGCTGACTCCGCGCTCCTTTTCTTCTTTATGGCGATCTGTTTCGACTCCTGTAAGACGACGCACGAGCGAAGTTTTGCCGTGATCGACATGCCCTGCCGTTCCCAGCATCAGCGCAATTGCTTCATCGCTTGCTGCGGCACCGGAGTCAGAAGTTTTGGACATAACGAATTACGGAGCTATTGAACGCAGTGCGGCAAGAACTTCTTGCTCATCTGCAATGAGTAGTGAACGCATATCAAACACAAGCCGTTCGTCTTTCACTCGACAGATAAACGAAGGAAGCCTGGTGCGAAGTTTGAGCGCGGCTTTTTCTGCAAATTTCGTTTTCCCATTCTTGGCTTGCGCCGTGAGCACAATGCTAGGAATTTTTTCCTGGGGAAGCGCGCCACCACCAACAAATGCCGTGTCTTCTTCGATTGAGAAATCAAGCGTTTCATTTGTGCTCAACGAGGACAACAGACGCTCTGCTTTCGTGCGAAGAGAATCAAGAGACTGTGAAAGCATTTGATAGAGCGGTATGTCTTCGCGAAAAGTTCCATTGATGTAGCTCTCCAGTGTGACTTCTAGCGCAATATTGGTTGCTTTATCAGTGCGGAACATCCGCGCGAAGGGATTCTTGCGAACTCTCTGAACCATTTCCTTCGCCCCGCAAATAATACCCACCTGAGGTCCGCCGATGAGTTTGTCTCCACTTGAGCAGGTGAGCGCTGCTCCAACGTTGAGCGCCTGACCAATGGTAATGGACTGATTCAGTCCCCACTCGGCGAGGGGAACGAGGGCACCGCTGCCAAGATCTGCGATCACAGGAATGCCATGTTTCTTTCCCAGCTCGCAGAGTTCAGCAATACTTGGTGAGCCGGAGAATCCTTCGATACTATAGTTTGAAGGATGCACGTGGAGAATCGCGGCAGTGTTCTCGCTAATTGCTTTCTCGTAATCAGCCAGATGAGTGCGATTGGTAGTTCCCACTTCTTTCAATGTGGTTCCACTACGCTCCATCACATCGGGCATACGAAAGGCACCGCCTATTTCAATCAGTTGGCCACGACTAATGATCATCTCTTTTCCGCAGCCGATCTCATGCAGAATCAGATAGGTTGCCGCCGCATTGTTGTTACAAACCGTTACCGCCTCACACCCCGTGAGTTCTTGGAGCATACGCTCAATTTTGTGCTCTCGAATTGAACGACCACCACTTTCCAGTTCAAATTGAAGTAAGCTATAGCCGGGCTGACTCATCGCACGTAGCGCCTTGTCTGAGAGTGGGGCGCGTCCTAATCCTGTGTGGAGTAGAACGCCAGTAGCATTAA
>CAYGNZ010000383.1:0-3985 GCA_964351345.1 uncultured Bdellovibrionales bacterium
TAAGAATATAGCCTGAGTTAGAGTTAGCCCAAGAGCTGTAAAATAAGCCGAGTCGTGCTAGGCTTGCCGCGTTGCACCGCTCTTAATTAAACCCCTCACTGACTTAGAACGAGGAAAATTGTGTCGATAGCCGAGCTGCAAAAACCGATAGCCCGCAAATTCTGTAACGCCTTAATCAAGGAGGCCAAAACGACGGAAGAAGTGTCTCGCATGATGCGCGCCGAATCGCGGGCAGTCGTTGCACTCACTCGCCGCCTTGGTGGTGGGCTTTGGGTGGGTGGTGCCTGCTACCTGACGGATTCGTTGCTAGTGTTTGAGCCAAATAGCTTGAATTCGATGATGCACGAGTCGGACTGCTCGTTCTCGATACCGCTTTCAGATATAGTGAAAACAGAAAGGCGATTTGGAGTGCTGACTGGAATTATTGACATTCATACTGCGCACAAACAGTATTCGCTTCGAATGTTTAATGCGAATGGTTTCAGAAAGTTATTAGAATCAACAAGACTCGGTATCAGTAAAACCGTACACTCCTCCTGAGTCCTCTATGACACTAGGTGCAATCGAGATTAATCATGTTGCGCTTAGCTGTAAAAGTGTACCCAATACTATCGAATTCTACGTGGAGGTTTTGGGGTTCAAACTCGATACAAAGCGAGGCGGATTACCCAAGATAGAAATCGGCAAACATACCTTCATTGAGCTTTTTCCCCTAGAGCAGGAACCGGGAGGTGGTCGAGTTCCGATACGACACTTTGCTATCGTTGTTGAGGATTTGGAGCGAGCAATGGATTTCCTGAACTCGCGGGATATCAAAATTGTGCGCGGGCCATTGTGGATTAATAAGGAAGATCCAGATAAGCCGACTCGTGTTGTAGCGTTTTTTAACGGGCCAGATGGCGAAGAAATTGAACTCGTACACGAGATTGGTGACTAAGGAGTGGCTGCGGTGCCTCCAGAGACCTGCTACACTTTTGCTACTACGAAGCGTAAGCTGAGCACAAACGATTTCTTATTTGCTGAAGTTACCAAAGTTCCCTTGTGGTACTTTTGATAGAGGAGCTATGTCACAAACGAACAAGAATACGATTTGCCTGTGGTATGACGGAGAGGCTGAAGAGGCCGCGAGATTCTATGTCGATACGTTTCCCGATTCGACTGTCCACTCGGTAAACAAAGCTCCGGCGGATTATCCGGCAGGCAAGCAAGGCGATGTCCTTACGGTTCACTTCACATTGATTGGTATTCCCTGCCTTGGCCTGAACGGCGGACCGCATTTCAAACATAATGAATCATTCTCTTTTCAAATAGCGACTTCCGACCAAGAGGAGACCGATCGGTATTGGAACGCTATTATCGCCAACGGCGGTGAAGAGAGTGCTTGTGGCTGGTGTAGGGATAGATGGGGAGTCTCCTGGCAAATCACGCCGATCGCGCTCACCAACGCGCTGGCGGATTCTAATAGTGCAGCTGCCAAACGTGCATTTGAGGCGATGATGGAAATGAAAAAGATCGATATTGCTGCGATTGAGGCAGCCCTGAGGTAAATCGCATCCGCGGCCTTTGATGGGGTCTGTGAGGAGGAGCGTCTTGTGCCGCTTGAAATTTGCTTGGTTCCACGAATCGCGGAGAAGTGAATCACGTACGGTATCCTCCATGAGAGTTTTTATGATTCTCAATATTTCTAGCTGTTTAAGCTTTTCAAAAATAAGGCCCACGACTTATTTAAGTATCAAAGCCTTAACCCCGACTGAATAATCGGCTGGATTAATCAATTTGGTTTTGCGCCAAATTGATTAGCGACTAGTATAGTGAGGACCCCCTGGGATGCCTTTCCATCTCTAATTGATCAACCCTCCCCCACTGAATTTGCTCTTGCCACTGCGCGCGTGTCTGGAGCGTACTACTTTAGGAGAGCGTACATGAAATTTTTGACGACGGTATTCTTTGTAATCGCCCATGTTTTACTGTTCGGGTCTGCTGCGAACGCGGTGGATTGTAATGAGAACGAGGTTGAAGACGCAGAGGATCTTCGTGCGACCTCACTAACTCTGGTGAGGCGAAGTGGGGTCGGCTTAGCCTCGCATCTTGCCAACTACTATTTATTCGACGTTAATTCGGACGGGAATAAGGATGTTCTCTATGGCACGCAGAGTTTTCCGACTGATGTTGCCGGGGCATCGCTTAGCTTTGGCTTGTCTCTGTACGAAGACGGTTCCTTTTCGTCTCGAGCGAATCCATTAACTTCTTTATTCGCATCGCGTTTTGCCGTGGGTGACTTTGACGGAAACAGCTTTCTTGACTTGGTGTTCGCTAGTGAAGAGAGTCAGGTAATTGCCTACAGTCAGGGAGATGGCACCTATAGCGGGGTTGTGGACTCCTCCCCTGCCGAACTCAGTGACGGCAAGAATTTTGACGGTACGACTGCATCGGGCACTCCTGAGACGCTGTTGGTTGATTTGCAAAATGATGATTCAGAGGATGACGAAATCGGCGTGAGCTTTGAGTCGACTGATGAAACTCGAACGGCGCTGGTGGAGGTGCGAACTCGTAATGAGTCCAATACTCTCGAAGTTGCGCAGTCCTTACGTTACGATTTTGAAGCCTGTAATTTAGCCAATAATCAGGTTGGAGCGGCCTTTTTGCCTCTCGTAGATGTTGATGGCGATGGTGACAAAGATCCCGCTGTGCTCATCGTACACCGCTGCCTGTTCCCCGCCCAGGGGCAAACGGTGCAAGGCACGAAATTGGTTTTTCTTGAGAATGAATCAAACGGAAGCGTCGGCCCGCAAGTCCTGGAGTGGAGTTCGGATATTCGCTTTTCTGAATTCCAAGACATGAACGCGGACGGAGTCTTGGAATTTGTGATGACCTCGTTTCAGCCTTCTTCAATTCGCACTGGTGGTGTGCCGGTTGGACCTCCAACGCGCAGCCTATTTCTCGTAACCGTAGAGAAACAGTCGACCTCAAAAGATAGAAATGGCAACGACATTCCTGACGAATGCGAGCGAGCGGTCCCTGGAGACTTTGATGGAGATCGAAAAAGCGATCACATGGTAATCCGCTCTCAGCCTAGTGGTCTGCTGAACTGGCTGGGAAACCCAAGTGCAGGCAATCGCTTTGTGCCACAAGATACTCTGTTTGGCCTCTCAGCCTTTGATACGCCCTACGCAGGTGATTTCAACGGTGATGGTCGAGTAGAGCCTACGGTGGTCAGAGATGCGGGGGATGTGATTCCTGGCCTGTTTGGTCTCTGGTGGTACTCACTCCTTCCAGATGACTCGGTTGAGGCGATACAGTTCGGGCTCAAGGGAGATGTGCCAATCGTGGGGCATTTTGATCTTGATACAAAATCGGATCGAGCAGTGGTGCGCAATGTCGGTGGTCAGTTAGTATGGTTTATTTTTTCCTCTGAGACGAACTCCACCGTTGTCGTCCCCTGGGGATTGGCTGGTGATCAAGTATTTGCAGCCAACGTTGCTGGAGATGAAAAATTTGAACTTATCGTCGTACGTCAAGTCGCCGGAGCCCTTATTCATTACATTCGTGATGTCTCAAGCGATTGGCAAGTCGTTGTTCCTTGGGGTCTTGTTGGAGATTCAGCGATTACTCCTCAGGATGTTAACGGGGATGGTCTTGCTGATCTTACGGTGACTCGTCCAAACGGCGGTTTGTTAGATTTCTACGTGCGTTATTCAAGCGGTGGATTTGAGCGAGTACCGTTTGGTTTGAGTACTGATGTGCCCTATCTCGGATTTTTCTCAAATTCTACGCAGGCCGAGCCATCAGTCTTTCGTGCTGATATTCCCCGAACCTCGGGTAATTTCTTTCCTGAAGCACTTCACTATCAGCGAGCCGCAAATGGTTTCGTTCGTTTAGAAAAATGGGGAATTGGCTCCTTTGGCGATTTTCTTGTGCGTCCAGACGGAACGGCTGCTCGCTAGGAGGGCTTGGAGTAGATAGCTCTACAGCCTATTGATTCCAG
>CAYGNZ010000384.1:0-3969 GCA_964351345.1 uncultured Bdellovibrionales bacterium
TGGTTTAGAAAAAAGGGGGCATCCTGAAACCGCATCGCTGTATTTTCGTGGACCAAGTGAGGCCTCCGCCGAAGATACTTTATCGATGATGCTCCTGACCTACGGCGGAGATCCAACTCAAGTCGAATTACTCTCTCCTTCACAAATTATGAGCTTAAAGTCTTGGGTGGCTACCTTATTCGAGGCCTTCCTATCCGATACTTGGACCTCAGAAAATCTTATTCGCTTCCTCTTTCTCTCACCCGTGCAGTTTCCCAAAAAGGACTGCCGTTGGCTTCGAGAACGAATCGCCGGACGAGCAAGAAAGACGATTTCTCTTGCCGGTGGGTCTTTAACAAAAGAGAGAGAAGAATTGTTTGATAGTTTTCGACGATGGCACGCGTATCGGAGTTCAATAGAAGTCTGTGCGCTCCCCTCGCTTGGCGAATCTTCGCCCTGAGGTGCTCGTTTTACTCTGGTTTATATCCGAGCGCCTCTATTTGCCTTGTTTGGCAGAGAAAATTAAGGAAAGGAGTAAAGAAAACGAGCAGGCGCACAAGAAGCGCGCACCTGCTCGCTTCCCGCACCAGATCAAACCGCAAATTTCGAAAAACCACCATCCACCGCGATGACCTGTCCGGTGACAAAGGACGAGGCAGTGGACGCCAGAAAGATCGTGAGGCCGACGAGTTCCTCGGCGTCGCCCAAACGAGACATCGGCGTCTGAGCAACGATAGACCTACCGCGATCGGTGTATTCGTAGGGTCCCTTGCTCCCGCGCGGATTAGTCACAAGCAACTCCCAGTTCTGCTCCGTAAGGAAGAAACCAGGCGCAATCGCGTTACAGAGCAATCGTCCATCGTACTTGGTGGCGAATTCCGTGGCCAAGAAAGCCGTGAGGTTGTGCACCGCCGCCTTCGAGAGGGCGTACACCGGCACACGAGTTAAGGGACGTTCTCCACCGGCCATTGAGCCGATGTTGATCACTCTCCCCGCTTCGGACTCAAGCAGCAGTGGCAAGCAATGCTGGGTCAGAAAGAAGGTGCCGGTGGCATTGAGATCAATCGCGTTTGCGAATCCCTCGGGCGTAATCGCGGTAATGTCCGCATCCGGTGCAACGGTCGCTCCCGGTGTATTTCCACCGGCACCGTTGACCAGCACGTCAATGCGGTTGATACTGTGGGTTTCTTGCAAAGTGCTAATCACTGCCTTGATGCTGCTCATATCACAGACATCAAGCGCAACACCTCGGATATCGAGCGTGTCGCCGGCGAGTTCCGCTGCTACCCGCTCCGCTTTCTCCGAGGTTCGGCTCGTGATGAAGACCGTTGCTCCCGCACGGGCGAGACCGCGAGCCATTGCTTGGCCGAGGATTCCGCCGCCACCGCTGAACAAAACGATTCGATCTTTGAGACTGAAGATATCGAGTGCCGCACCTGTATCGCTCATTGTGAAACTCCTGTGAAAGAAACTGTCAAGGCAGGCAAAGGTTCAAACCTTTCATCACTCCTACCCCTCCGTGACTCGATGATTCACAGAGAGGCAACGTTTACATTCTACACATCTTTGAATGCGCATCTTTAGCAAATTTATGAGCAAACTCAAAGGGAGCAGACAACGTTGCCTCTCTTAGGCTGGAGACGCTGTTCCGTGACAATTTGTCACACTTATCCTGCCTGCCGCTTCTCGCTACTCTCACCCTGTAGCATCAAGCAAATTCGTAATTTCAATACCTGCGTATCGCAGCGTATCTTTGCCATAGGGGAACTCAACAATGTGTTCGAGATTATTTCGTGACAAATATGTATTACTATTCCTCAGCTTGTTTGTTTCTTGCGCGAGTGTTTCGCCAAGAACGGCGGTTGCAGATTCAAACAACACCTCCGACTCGATAAAGGCGCTCAAACGAGCGACGTCAGCACTCGATAAAGAGCAAGGAATTTCAAAAGAAACCAAGGAAAGTCTCAAAGCGCTACTCTCAACGCTTACCACTTCCGAAGAGCAGAGCACTGCTTCCGCAGGAAGCGCCGTCGGCGCAGAGCAGAAAGTACTTACCGACCTTACCAGTCTCGCGAATAAACTGGATGTCTTTTCAGATTTTCGTGCTCGCCACGAGACGGACTGGCGTGACGAAGTCGATAATCGAAACCGCGAGCGAGTACGATTTCGTCTCGGTGCGACCTATGAGGTAGATCCAGGTGTTAAAGTTGAAGCACGACTAGTCACTGGAAATTCCGATGACCCTAATTCAATTCACCAAACATTGGGTAATGTGAATGACTCGTTTTATTTTACTCTCGATCGAGTAAATCTGAAGTATTCGCCTGATTTTCTACCGGGAGCAACTCTACAAGTGGGTAAATTTGGTCGCACGTTTAAAACAACTCCCATCTTTGGAGAATTGGAGTGGGACGGGGATGTGCAGCCGGAAGGAGCCGCGGTAACCTACACATTGAACGACCTTGGACCACTCTCTACGCTCTACTTTACCGCGGGTGAATATCTAGTACTCGCTCAAGATCGTGCGGAAGAAGCCACTCAGCTCGATCTGCAAGTTGCGGCTGAAAGCAAACTCACCGATGAACTTAGCTTTATGACCGCAGTTGGCTGGACCGATTACCAGCGAACAACGCCGGATGGCTCAACCACGGTGCTTGGCGATAACGCAGGTAACGCCACAGTTGACCTCGATGGTGATGGGATGGCGGATGAATTTTTAAGTGATTTTTCAATCCTTCATCCGATTGTGAGCTTGAGTTATACCGGCCTTAGCACGCCTATTACGCTTGCCGCGGAATATCTGATTAACCTTGACGCGGATCAGAATGATACTGGCTGGGCAGTTGGTGCATCGATTGGTCGAGCGAAGTTGGCAGAAGAATGGAAGCTATACTATCAGTGGCAAATTGTTGAACAAGATGCAGTGTTCTCCGCATTTGCTCAGGACGATTTTATTTTCCAAACCAACTACCGAACTCACGCTGTTGGTGGAAAATATCAATTCACCGACCGCATTGGGTTACATGTCTACGCCTTTTTCTCTGAGCCAGAGATTGGGCCAAAGACCGATGAGATTCGAGGACGCGCGGATTTGAACGTCGCCCTGTATTAATTAGCTGCATTAGTCAGCCATAGAAATTAAGACAGAAAGCGTAAGCCTCAAGCATACGCTTTTTTTTGCTCACATCACGGCGCTTCAAAAACAGAGCATTGAGTAAGTTAATGAAGCGTCTGTGATGCGGGCATCCACCGGATGCCCAAGCCGAAGGGTCAATTATCGCGAAATATTCGCGGGTCAGATGCATCATTGCGAAGGTCTGGGTGCTGCTGCAACTTCCGGTGCAGTGTCCTACGGCTTATGCCGAGCAAGCGTGCTGCCTGAGTCACATTCCCACCACACGTACTCAACGCCCGATACAATTGCTCTTCGGCGGTTTTCTGTAGGCTGCGAACCACTGGCTCGCAGCCATTTTCGGAAGCTCGGTCATTTGAGAATCGAGCGGGATTCTTGTAGGCAGTCAATAGTTCATCAACTGAAGATGGCTTCGCAAAATACGCTGATGCCCCAAGTCGTCCCGCTTCGAGAGCAGTGGTAAACGTCGGGCTAGCCGTAAGAACAATTAGCGTTGTCGACTGATCACGGTCGCGCAACTCTCGCAGTACCTCAAAACCGCTTCTTCCCGACAGTCGAATGTCGACAATTGCCAAGGAAAAACTGTATTGCTCGCTTGCAAGCATCGCACGCTCGTAACTTGGTACATCAACCACTTCAAACCCTCGCTCAGTAAAGTCTGATTGGAGAGCACGTCGAAATGAGTCGTCACTGTCAACGAGCAAGAGAGGTAAGCGCTGAGCCGCGATATACGACACAAGTATCTCCGAGGTAGGTTTACTCGTTTGGAGCATGGGTATTTGCTTCAAACACTGTGCGCAAGTGATGCTAGGAAAAGACTAAGCCTGATGGCCGGAAATGACAACGAAAAACTAAGC